>JAIENF010000405.1 GCA_019751575.1 Burkholderiales bacterium | reverse complement strand
GTGCGACGATGACCGGAGCCGGGCGCGACAAGGAGATCGGGCGAGACGTGCGCATGCGCGGCTTCTCGGCGCGCGCAACCGTCGAGGCTGCGCTCGCCTGGATCGACGGGCAGGCCGCACCGCTCGCACCCGAGGTCGTGCCGCTGGATGCGCTGCACGGCCGCGTGCTGGCGGCGGACGTGCACTCGACGATCGACGTGCCGCCGTTCGACCGTTCCGCGATGGACGGCTATGCGCTGCGCGGTGCCGAGACCAATGGCGCCGGCGACTACAACCCGTTGTCGTTCGCGATCGTCGGCCAGGCGATGCCGGGGCGGCCCTACGAGGCGGTGGTCGGCCCGGGCAGCGCGGTGCGTATCATGACCGGTGCGCCGCTGCCGGCGGGCGCCGATGCCGTGGTCCCGGCCGAGTTCGCCACGGAACGCGAGGGGCGGGTCGAGATCACCGCGCCGCTCGCGCCGGGCAAGCATGTCGGCCGCCGCGCCGAGGACGTGGCCGAAGGTGCGCTGCTGCTCGGCGCCGGGCGCAGGCTGCGCGCCCAGGATGTCGGGCTGCTCGCGTCGATCGGGCTCGACCATGCGAGCGTGGTGCGCCAGCCGCGGGTGCGCATCGTGGTCACCGGGGATGAACTCGCGGTGCCTGGCATGCCGAAGGGCCTGCACCAGATCTACGATGCGAACTCGAGCATGCTGTGCGGGCTGGTGCAGCGCGATGGCGGCGTGCTCGAAGCGGTGGTGCGCGTGGCCGACCGCCGCGATGCGATCCGCGACGCGATCTGCGCACCCGGCATCGACGTCGTCCTGGTGTCGGGCGGGTCCAGCGTCGGCAGCGAAGACCATGCGCCCGGCATCCTCGCCGAAGCGGGCGAGCTCGGCGTGCATGGCGTGGCGATGCGGCCATCCAGTCCCGCGGGTTTCGGCCGCATCGGCGATGTGCGGGTGTTCCTGCTGCCGGGCAATCCGGTGTCCTGCCTGTGCGCCTACGACTTCTTCGCCGGCCGTGCGCTGCGCATCCTCGGCGGCCGCGATCCGGGATGGCCGCATGCGGTCCGGCGGGTGCGCCTCGCGCGCAAGATCGCGTCGCAGGTCGGGCGGGTCGACTACTGCCGGGTACGCCTGGGCGAGGACGGTGCCGAGCCGCTCGCACTGAGCGGCGCCTCGATCCTGTCATCGACCACGCGCGCCGACGGCTTCGTGATCGTGCCGGCCGACAGCGAAGGCCAGCCGGCAGGCGCGGACGTCGACGTGTACCTTTACCAGCCCTGATACCGGAGTCCGACGCCGATGCCGGACAAGCGTGACAAGCCCGGCGCGCGCAGTGCCGCGCGCCAGGAACAGTTCCTGGAAGTCATCACCCGCGACGAGGCCACCGATCGCTTCCGCCGCCACCTCGTGCTCGCGCCGCTGGGCCGCGAGACGATGCCGCTCGGCCGCGCCCTGAACCGGGTGCTGGCCGCCACGGTGGTGTCGGCGGTCGACGTGCCCGCGTTCGATCGCTCCAACGTCGACGGCTTCGCGCTGGTCGCGGCCGACACCTACGGCGCGATGGAGGAAAGCCCGCGGAGGCTGGCGCTGAACGCGGAAGTGATCGAACCGGGGCGGGCGCCGGTGGAACAGGTCGCCCGCGGGCGCGCATCGATCATCGCCACCGGCGGCATGCTGCCGCGCGGCGCCGATGCGGTGATCATGGTCGAGCAGACCGAGGCGACCGACGATGGCGGCGTGGAATGCCGCAACTCGGTGCCGCCCGGCCAGAACGTGACCTTCGCCGGCACCGACATCGCACGCGGCGAGACCGTGCTGCGCGCCGGGCAGCGCCTGACCTCGCGCGAGATCGGCGTGCTCGCGGCGATCGGCCTGGCCGAGGTCGAGGTGTGGCGCCGGCCGCGGGTGGCGATCGTGTCCACCGGCAACGAGATCGTCGCGCCGGGCGCGCCGCCACGCCCGGGCGCGGTGTTCGATTCCAACGCCGCGATCATCGGTGCCGCGGTCGAGGAACTCGGCGGCGAGCCGATCCAGCTCGGCATCGTAGCGGACGACGATGCGCAGCTCGAGGCGGTGCTCGCACGCGGGATGGACGCTGACATGGTGATCCTGTCCGGCGGTACCTCCAAGGGCGCAGGCGACCTGTCGTATCGCGTGGTGAGCCGGCTCGGCAACCCGGGCATCGTCGCGCATGGCGTGGCACTGAAGCCGGGCAAGCCGGTGTGCCTCGCGGTGACCGATGGCAAGCCGGTGGTGATCCTGCCCGGCTTCCCGACCTCGGCGATCTTCACCTTCCACGAGTTCGTCGCACCGGTGCTGCGTGCGTTCGCCGGCCTGCCGCCCGAGCGGCGGCAGTCGGTGCAGGCGACGCTGCCGGTGCGCATCAACTCGGAGCGCGGCCGCACCGAGTACCTGCTGGTCGGGCTGTTCGATGCCGACACCGGGCTCGCCGCCTATCCGATGGGCAAGGGCTCGGGCTCGGTGACCGCGTTCAGTCAGGCCGACGGCTTCGTCACCATCGGGCAGCACCAGGAGATCGTCGACGCCGACACGCCGGTCGACGTGCAACTGCTCGGCTCCGGACTCGAAGCGCCCGGGCTGGTGGCGATCGGCAGCCATTGCGCCGGGCTGGATGCCCTGCTCGGCGAACTGCAGGTGCGGGGCACCACCGTCAAGGCGCTGCATGTCGGCAGCATGGGTGGCCTGGCCGCGGCACGGCGCGGCGAATGCGACATCGCCGGTATCCACCTGATGGACCCCGCGACCGGCACCTACAACCGCCACCTGCTGGACGACGGCCTGCGCCTGGTCGAAGGCTACCGCCGGATGCAGGGGCTGGTGTTCCGTCCGGGGGATCCGCGGTTCGAAGGCCGGTCGCTCGACGAAGCGGTGGCCGCGGCGCTGGCCGATGCCGATTGCACGCTGGTCAACCGCAACCCGGGCAGCGGCACGCGCGTGCTGGTCGACCGGCTGCTCGACGGCCGGCAACCGCCGGGCTACGGCGTGCAGACGAAGTCGCACAACGCGGTGGCGACCTCGGTCGCGCAGGGGCGCGCCGACTGGGGCGTCGCGATCGATACCGTTGCCGCGCAATACGGGCTGGGCTTCATCCCGATTCAGGAAGAGCACTACGACTTCGTGGTGCCGGAGGGCAGGGCCGAAAGGCCAGGCGTCCGGGCATTCGTCTCGATGCTCGGGGAGCCCGCGATGCGCGCCCGGCTGGCTGCCCTGGGGTTCAGGTTCCAGCCGTAGCGTGGCAGGTCAGGACAGCCACCGCTTCCTTCGCCGGTACGATTTCGTGTCGCGGAAGCTCTTGCGGCCTTCGCCCGCCAGGCCGAGGTAGAACTCCTTCACCTCTGCATTGTCCGCGAGGTCCGACGCGGGTCCTTCCATCATGATCTTGCCGCTTTCCAGGATATAGGCGTATTTCGCGTACTTGAGCGCGACGTGGGTGTTCTGTTCGGCGATCAGGAAGCTCACGCCTTCCTTGTCGTTCAGGTCGCGCACGATCTCGAAGATCTCGGCCACGAGTTGCGGCGCAAGGCCCATCGAGGGCTCGTCGAGCAGGATCATCTTGGGCTTTGCCATCAGGGCGCGCCCGATGGCCGTCATCTGCTGCTCGCCCCCCGAGGTGTAGCCCGCCTGGCTGGTGCGCCGGGTATGGAGGCGCGGGAAATAGTGGTAGACCTTCTCGAGTTCGCTGCGCAGTTCGCCGCGCGACAGTGACCGGGTGTAGCTGCCGGTGAGCAGGTTCTCCTCGACGGTGAGGTGGCCGAAGCAGTGCCTGCCCTCCATCACCTGGATCATGCCCCGCTGGACCAGCGCATTTGGCGTCAGCCGATCGATCCGCTCTCCCTGGAACTCGATCGAACCCTTCGTCACCAGGCCGCGCTCGGAGGCGAGCAGCGTCGAGATCGACTTCAACGTGGTGCTCTTGCCCGCGCCGTTCGCACCGAGCAGGGCGACCACGCTGCCTGTCGGCACCTCGAGCGATACCCCCTTGAGCACCAGGATCACGTGGTCGTAGATGACCTCGATGTTGTTGACGGCAAGGATCGGCCGGCTGTGCGCGGCAGCGGCCGGGATGGCATCGGAAGGCAGTACGGCGCTCATGATTTCCTCGGGGACGATGACAGTTGCGCGAAGGGTGGGGTCCCTTGGCGCAACTTCCTGCCTCGCGGCGCGGGGAACCCCGCGCCACGAGGCAGGCGGTTACACGGCGTCTACTTCTCCTTCGCGCAGTCGCGCAGGGTGATCTTCTGCTCGGCGGCGTACCTGGCAGTCGATTCCTCGACCATCGTGCGGATCATCTTGCGGTCGGAGCTCACCCAGTCCGGGGTCACCGTCACCCAGCGCGTGCCGTCCCACTGGATCACCTTGATCACGCCGGCACCCTCGTGGTCCTCGCAGGTCAGGCGCATCACCGGCATCATGCCCTCGATGCCGAGTTCCTTCATCCGCGCAGGCGTGAGATTGATGTTCTCGAAGCCCCAGCGGATCTGGTCCCCGGTCATCACCTGGCCCTTGCCGAAGCGGTTCTGGGCGTTGCGTACCGCCTCGACCCAGAACATGCCCGCCACGACGCCGCGATTCCAGTGGATGGTGCCGATGCGCTTGGGATCCTGCAGGTTGCCGCGGCCCGCACCGTAGATGGTCTTCTCGATCTCCTGGATCAGGCGGTACTGGCGGCCGGGCGGGACGTTGGCCACGGCGAAGTAGCCCTTCGCCGCGTCGCCGGCGGGGATCACGTCTTCCTCGGATCCCGCCCACCAGATGCCCAGCATGCGGTCGCGCGGGAAGTTGATCCGTGCCGCGCTGGTGAGCGCGGTCGAGTTCATGCCTGCGCCGAAGCCCCAGAGAATCACCCAGTCAGGCTTGCTCTGGCGGATCTGCAGCCACTGCGACTGCTGCTCGATGCCGGGCACGGCGACCGGGATCTCCTGGAGCGTGAACCCGAACTTCTTCGACAGGGCGCGGAACACCGGCAGCGGCTCCCGGCCGTAGGCGTTGTCGAGGTAGAGGTGGGTGATGGTCTTGCCCTTCAGGTTCCCGAACCCACCTTCGCGCGACGCGATCCAGTTGATCATCGCCGACGCGCCCGACCAGTAGCTGGTCATGGTCGCGAACACCCACGGAAACACCCGCCCGTCGGCTGCATCCGACCTGCCGTAGCCGAACTGGGTCAGGATGACGCGGTCGTCATCGACGCGGTTCAGCACGCCGTAGGCGATCGGCGTCGACAGCGGCTCGAAGATGTGCATCTGCTGGTTGCCGCGCTTGAGCAGCCGCTGGTAGCACTCGATCCCGCGCGCGGGGACGTATTCGGTCTCGCACTCCTGGAAGACCATCTGCACGCCGTTGACCCCGCCGGTCGCGTTCACGTAGTTCAGGTAGTCGATGATCCCGCCGAAGAAGCCGGTGCCGGCTGCCGCGAACGGGCCGACCCGGAAGCTCGGGATGCCGAAGTACTGCTCAGGCTTGGCCTGCGCCGCGGCTTCGCGCGGCAGGCTGGTGCCTGCCACCAGCGCGCTGCCGACGACCAGCCCGGCAATCACGCGCTTGAACGCTTTCGATGCAAACATCGTGGGACTCCTCATGGTTGACGTCTTCCTGTTGCGGCTGACGCCGCGGTGCGCTGCGTCTAGTGCGGGAACGGCCACAAGCGCAGTCTTTCCTTGGTGATCTGCCAGAGTCGCGCGAGGCCATGGGGCTCGACGATCAGGAAGACGATGATCAGCACCCCGAACACGATCAGTTCCAGTGCCGACAGCACGCTCTGGTCGACCGACGTGCCGAAGACGAGGTGGAACAGGAGGCTCAGGAAGATCGGCAGCAGCAGGATGAAGCCGGCGCCGAGGAACGAGCCCAGTATGCTGGCCACGCCTCCGATGATGATCATGAACAGGATGCGGAAGGACATGTCGATGCTGAACGCCGACGGTTCGACCGTGCCGAGGTAGGCGAACGCGAACAGGGCGCCGGCGATCCCGCAGTAGAACGAACTGATCGCGAACGCGAGCAGCTTCGTGTACATGAGCCGGAACCCGATCACCTCGGCGGCGACGTCCATGTCGCGCACCGCCATCCACGAACGGCCGACGTTGCTGCGCACCATGTTCTTGGCCGCAAGGGCCAGCACGCTGACCACGCCCAGCACGACCACGTATTTCTCTGCGGCGGTGTTGAACGTGTAGCCGAGGATGACGATCGGCTGCGCGGTGATCACGCCCGAGGGGTCGTAGTTCTTGAACCAGCCGAACTTGTCGAGGGTCCAGACGATGAAGAACTGCGATGCGAGCGTCGCCACCGCGAGGTAAAGGCCGCGGATGCGAAGGCTGGGCAGGCCGAACAGGATGCCGACGCCGGCGGCCGAGAGCCCGGACAGCACGATGGCGACCAGGAACGGCATGCCTTCGATGCGCAGCATGAAGTTGTAGCAGGCGAACGCGCCCACCGCCATGAAGCCGGCGGAGCCGAGGGACAGCTGGCCGGCATAGCCCGTGAGGATGTTCTGCCCCAGCGCGACCAGCGAGAAGATCAGCCACGGGATGAGCAGCGCGGTCAGCCAGTACTGGCTGGCGACGTTCGGAATGACGATGAACGCGAATGCCAGCATCGCGACGAAGAAGTACTTGTCGAGCGCGAGCGGAAAGATGCGCGCATCGTCGGCGTAGGAGGTGCGGAACTGGCCGGCTTCACGGTAAAGCATGGGTAGATCCCCGATCGAGGCGCTGTGGCGGCGTCAGACGCGCCGGATGATCTTCTCGCCGAACAGCCCTTCGGGCCGCACCAGCAGGAACAGGATGGCGAGTACGTAGGGGAACCAGGTCTCCGTGCCGCCGCCGACCATCGGGCCCACGTAGAACTCGGCGAGTTTCTCGGCGGCGCCGACGATCAGGCCGGCGACGATCACGCCCGGGATCGAGGTGAAGCCGCCGATGATCAGCACCGGCAGCGCCTTCAGCGCGACGAACACGAGGGCGAACTGGACCCCGCTGCGCGCGCCCCAGAGCATCCCCGCCACCAGCGCCACCACCCCGGCCACGGCCCAGACGATCCCCCAGATGCGCTGCAGGGGGATCCCCACCGACAGCGCGGCGGCATGGTCGTCCGCCACCGCCCGCAGCGCGCGGCCGACCTTGGTGCGCGAGAAGAGCACCGCGAGGACCGCGACCAGGGTGCCGGCGATCAGGGCGGCGAACAGGTCAAGCTGGCTGATCAGCATCCCGGTGTTGTCCGCGACCCAATCGATCGGCACGTCCTTGATGCCGAGGTCAATGCGGCGCACGTCGACGCCCCAGACCAGTTGCGCGAGCCCTTCGATCACGAAGGTCAGGCCGATGGTGGCCATCAGCAGCGTGATCTCGTGCTGGTTCACCAGCGGCCGCAGGACGAACTTTTCCGTCGCCATGCCGAGCAGGATCATCGTGCCGACGGTGAGCGCCAGCGACAGCCAGAACGGCGCGCCGAGTTCGATGAACCCGACGAAGGTCAGGGCGGCGAAGAACACCATCGCGCCCTGGGCGAAGTTGAATACCGAAGACGCCTTGTAGATGAGCACGAATCCGAGGGCGACGAGCGAGTACATGACGCCGCTCAGCAAGCCGACGATCAGTACCTCCAGGAATACCTGAACCGATGCCATCGTGCTCCCCTAGTGCGCGACGCCGAGGTAGGCGTCGATCACTTCCTGGTTGTTTCGGACCTCGTCGGGCGTTCCGTCCCCGATCTTCTTGCCGTAATCGAGCACGACGACGCGGTCGGATATGTCCATCACCACCCCCATGTCGTGCTCGATGAGGACGATCGTCGTGCCGAACTGCTCGTTGACTGCGAGGATGAACCGGCACATGTCCTGCTTTTCCTCGACGTTCATGCCGGCCATCGGTTCGTCGAGCAGGAGTACCTGTGGCTCGGCCGCGAGCGCCCGGGCGAGTTCGACGCGCTTCTGCAGGCCGTAGGGCAGGCGCGAGACCGGTGTCTTGCGGATGTGCTGGATCTCGAGGAAATCGATCACCTCCTCGGCCTTGCGCCGCTGGGCCATCTCTTCACGGCTCGCCGGGCCCCACCACAGGGCCTG
>JAIENF010000351.1 GCA_019751575.1 Burkholderiales bacterium | reverse complement strand
GCCCCCTTCGGGCTCAGGATCACGCCGTAGACCACGTCGGGTTGCGCCGAGACCTGGCGGGTGTATTCGTTGAGCAGCAGGAAGTCGAAGCCGAGGATGGCCTCCGGACTCACCAGCGAAATGACCCGCCCGAGCGCGCGGCCGCGCTCGACCAGCTGCTTCTCGTGGAAGCGCGTAGCCGTGTGCAGGGAGTAGAGGGTGTTGGCCGCCATCGTACAGGCGAGGATGAGCAGCACCGTCAAGGTGAACTTGGCACCGAGCCCCAGCCGCATCCCACGTCCCTGCCCCAGCATTGCCTGCCCCCGCGTGCGATTCGCGTCGGACGGGCTCCGGTCGATCCGTCCGGCACCTGATTCGGCGCTGGATCGACCTGGATCCCCTTTACCCGTCCCAGATGCGGGGTTTACGGTCAGCATAACGTATGCATTAACGTCAGCAAACTGATGATCTTTAAATCTTTACCGGACGCGTGGACCGGAACCGCGATTCCCGCGCAGGCCGGCGCCGTCGATGGCCGATCCTGACGATTTCCATCGGTTTCGTCCGCTGCGGTTACACTCTGTGCGTGCAACACCCACCGGTCTTTACCACACGCTCCGCAACCGCAACGCCGCCAGTCGAGAATGCCATGGCAGCCGAGCCCGCCCGCCCAGAATCGAACCGGATCCGCAAGGTGGCCTGCCCCAGATGCGGCACGACCGCGGAATGGAGCGCGGCCAACCGGTTCCGCCCCTTCTGTTCGGAGCGCTGCCGGCTGATCGACCTGGGGGCATGGGCAAGCGAGGACTATCGGGTGCCGGAAGTTTCCAGGCCGATGGATGAATCGAGTGAATGATCCTCAGCACGCCGCCACCGTCGCCGCAGCCATCGCCGCGAAAGGGACCCCGCACCTCCCGCATGCGGTGAGCGGGGAACGGCTGGTCCTCGATACGCCTTCCGGGCGGGTGAGCTGCTACCGCTCGGTCCCGCCCCAGGTGCCGGGCGTACCGGCAGGCCCTCCGATGCTGCTGGTGCACAGCGTCAACGCTGCGGCTTCGGCCTATGAGGTCCGGCCGCTCCATGAGCATTTCGCGTCGTCCCGGGCCGTCTACACGCCGGACCTCCCGGGCTACGGTTTCTCCGAGCGCAGGCCGGGCGAGTACACGCCCCGGCAGATGACAGATGCGCTGCATGCGGTCGTGGCACTGATACGCCGCGAGCAGGGCCCGGTGCCGGTCGATGCGCTGGCACTGTCGCTGGCCTCGGAGTTCCTGGCGCGCGCGGCGAACGAGGATCCAGCGGCGTTCCGCAGCCTGGCGATGGTCAGTCCGACCGGCTTCAGCGGATCGAAGCGCCGTTACGCGCCGCCCGGCGGCACGCGCAAGGTCGAGGCGCTGTACCGTTTCTTCAGCCGTCCGGGCGTCGGGGCCCCGGTTTTCCGCTGGCTGACGAAACCCGGCGTGATCCGCTACTTCCTCCAGCGGACGTGGGGCGGCAGGAACATCGACGAAGGCATGTGGGCGTACGACGTGCTCAGCACCCGGCAACCCGGCGCGTGGCACGCACCGATCAGTTTCCTCACGGCCTGCCTGTTCAGCGCCGACGTGAATGCGCTCTACGAAAGACTGGACATGCCGGTCTGGATGTCCCACGGCGTGCGTGGCGACTTCGTCGACTACCGCGGCATCGACACGGTGCGAAGCCGACCGAACTGGACGTTCACCGTGTTCCAGACCGGCGCGCTGCCGCATTTCGAGGTCGGCGCCGCGTTCCTCGCCGAGTACGAACGCTTCCTGGCCCTCAGTCGGCCTTGATGCCTGCGGCCTTCACGACCTTCGACCACTTGGCGATCTCGGACCGGATGTAGGCCGTGAACTCTGCCGGCGTGCTCGGGATCGCCTCGATGCCCTGGTTCGAGTAGATCTCGCGCAAACCCGGCGAGTTGAGCACCTTCACCAGTTCCGCATTCAACCGGTCGATCACCGGTCGCGGCGTCTTCGACGGCGCGACGATGCCATACCAGTTGTTGGCCTCGAAGCCGGGCAGTCCCGATTCGGCGATGGTCGGCACGTCCGGCAGCAGCGCCGAACGCTTCGCGGTGGTGACCGCGAGCAGCCGCGCGCGTCCGGCCTTCACCTGGGGCACCGCGCCCGGCACCACGGTGATCACGATCGGGATGTTGCCGCCGATCAGGTCGGCGATTGCCGCCGAGCCACCCTTGTACGGTACGTGGGTCAGCGCCAAGCCGCCGAGCAGCGCGAGCAGTTCGCCCGCCAGGTGGCCGGCGCCGCCGATGCCCGAGGTGCCGTAGTTGAACGCATTGGGCTTCGCGCGGACCAGGGCGATCAGTTCCTTCATCGTGTTCGCCTGCACCGACGGATGCACGATCAGCACGTTGACCGGGGACGCCGCCAGCGTGATCGGCGCGAAGTCGCGCACCGGGTCATAGGTGAGCCGCTCGTAGATCATCGGGTTGATCGCGAAGTTGGCGATGGTCCCGAACAGCAGCGTGTAGCCGTCGGGATTGGCGCGCGCGACGATGTCGGCCGCGACATTGCCGCTGCTGCCGGGCCGGTTGTCGACCACCACCTGCTGGCCGATCGCCTCGGCGAGCCGCTGCGCGACAGGACGCGCCGCGGTGTCCGCACCACCGCCCGGCGTGAAGCCGACCAGCATGCGGATCGGCCGGTCGGGAAATCGCTCGGACGTGCCGATCGCCTGCTTCGCGGCGGGCTGCGCATCCGCGTGCAGCGGCAGCAGTGCGACCAGGCACGCAGAAAGCCCGGCAACGACCCCGGCACGGCCGCCGGGAAAAGCGCTCGCATCCATCGTCCATCCTCCGGCTGTCACCGTTCTTGTAGTGGCCCGATCCTACCGCAGCCGGGACCGGGCACAGGCGTCAATGCGAGCACGCCCGGGCGAAGCGCCGGACCATGCGCGGCAGCACGCCGCCGTGCTGCAGCCAGCCGAGTTCGCGCGACGATTCGAGCGTGCACCAGAGCACATGGGTAGAACGGCTGCCGCCCGGCCGGGTGACTTCGACCTCGATCCGGTTTCGACCGACGGCGAGCGCGTCGAGGCCGTCGAACGAGAACGTCTCGCGCCCGTCCCGGCACAGGTCGTGCCGGGTGCAACCGGCGTCGTAGAGCAGCGGCAGCACCCCGAGTGCGAGCAGGTTGCTGCGATGGATCCGCTCGAAGCTTTCCGCGACCACGATGCGCACGCCGAGCAGCGCCGGTGCCTTGGCTGCCCAGTCTCGGCTGGAACCGGCCCCGTAGTTGCGGCCCGCCAGGATCACCAGCGGAACGCCGGCCTCGCGGAAGGCGGCCGAGGCCTCGCAGGCCGGCAACACCCGGGATCCGGTCAGGTCGAAGGCGTGGCCGCCGGGCGGCGTCGTCTCGGCCGACAGCACCTCGTTGCGCAGCCGGCGGTTGCTGAATGCACCGCGCAGCAGCACCTCGTGGTTGCTGCGCCGGGTCGAATACTGGTTCAGGTCGCGCTCGACGGTACCGCGGGACAACAGGTAGCGGCCGGCCACGCTCTCGGCCGGTATGGTGCCCGCGGGCGAGATATGGTCGGTGGTGATGTCGTCGCCAAGCTTGAGCAGCAGCCGTGCGTCGCGCACCGGGCGCAGCCCGGGCGCCTCGGCGTGGAGGCCGTCGAAGTAGGGCGGCCGGCGGATGTAGTCCGAGGCTGGTTCCCACGCGAAGCAGGTACTGCCCGGCGCATCGATCGCCTGCCAGGCGGGGGGGCCATCGGTGATGCCCCGGTAGGCGGCCGCGAACACGTCGGGCAGCAGGTGGCGGTCGATCACGCTGCGGATCTCTTCGTCGGAAGGCCACAGGTCCGGCAGGCGTACCGGCCTGCCGTCGGCATCTTCGCCCAGCGGATCGCGCGCGAGGTCGATGTCGACGGTACCTGCGATCGCATAGGCCACCACCAGCGGCGGCGACGCAAGGTACGCGCCGGCAAGATGCCCGTTCACCCGCCCATCGAAGTTGCGGTTGCCCGACAGCACGCCGACGGCGCACAGTCCCTGCCGTTCGACCGCCTCGACCACCGCGGCCTCGAGCTGCCCCGAGTTCCCGATGCAGGTCATGCAGCCGAGCCCGGCGACATGGAAGCCGAGCGCATCGAGGTCGTCCTGCAAACCCGACGCGGACAGGTACCCGGAGACGACCCGGGATCCGGGCGACAGCGAGGTCTTAACCCAGGGCTTGCGGCCGAGACCGCGCCGGCGCGCGTTGCGCGCGAGCAGGCCGGCACCGACCAGCAGTGCCGGGTTGGACGTGTTGGTGCAGCTCGTGATGGCGGCGAGCACCACCGCCCCGTCGCGCAGCAGGGGGCCGCCATCGGCGGGCATGAAGGTGCGCGGCCGCCCGGCCTCGGGCAGCGGCGGGCTCGATGCGTGGCGCGGCGCAGGCGCGAGCGCCGGCAGCGCCTGCAGGAAATCGGCACGCACCGATCCCAGGGGCTTGCGCTCGTGCGGATACCGCGGGCCGGCGACGATGGGCTCCAGCGCGGCGAGGTCCAGCACGAGGGCCTCGTCGAACCGCGGGTCCGGGTCGCCGGCGTCCAGCCAGGTTCCCTGCGCGCGCGCATGGGCCTCGACCAGCGCCACCAGGGCCTCGCTTCGGCCGCTCGCGCGAAGGTAGTCGAGCGTCGACCGATCGACCGGGAAGAACGAGCAGGTGGCGCCGTACTCCGGTGCCATGTTGGCGACCGTCGCACGGTCGGCGACCGGCAACGCGCCCACGCCCGGCCCGCAGAACTCGACGAAGCAGCCGAGCACGCCATGGCGGCGCAGCATCGAGGTCACGTGCAGCGCGAGATCGGTAGCCGTCACCCCGGGCGCAAGCCGCCCCTCCAGGCGCACGCCGACCACCTTCGGCACCTGCATCGCAAGCGGCTCGCCGAGCATCGCAGCCTGCCCCTCGACGCCGCCGACGCCCCAGGCAAGGACGCCCAGTGCATTGACCATCGGCGTGTGGCTGTCGGTGCCGACCAGGGTATCGGGCCAGGCGACCGGTGCCCCGCCATCCCGGGCAACGGAAACCTTCACGACCTGGGACAGGAACTCCAGGTTGATCTGGTGGAGGATGCCGCTGCCGGGCGGCATCACGCGGAAGTTGTTCAGGCTCTGCTGAGCCCACTTCACGAAGCGGTAGCGCTCGGCGTTGCGCCGGAAATCGACCTCGAGGTTCAGGCGCGCTGCATCGGGGTTGCCGTAGTGCTCGACCGTCACCGAATGGTCGATCACCAGGTCTACCGGAATCACCGGGTTCACCCGCGACGGATCGCCGCCCAGCGCCGCGACCGCATCGCGCATCGCCGCGAAGTCCGCCAGCGCCGGCAGGCAGGTGGTGTCGTGCATCAGTACCCGCGACGGGAAGAAGTCGAGCTCGCGGCTGCGGTCGATCGTGCCGTTCGCCCCGACCACTGCGGCCAGCCGGTCGGGCGCATGCAGCGCCGCATTCTCGAACAGGATGCGCAGCGTGCGCGGCAGGCGGTCGAGCACGGCCGCCGGAAGCAGGCGGGCGAGATCGATCCGCCGACAGGTCGCGCCGCCGGCCTCGAGCGATGACAGGGCTGCCGGATCGGGCTCCGCAGGCAATGGGGAGAATGCAATGGCGGGGCTGTCGGTCGGGGTCATGTGCATGGCCTGCGGATGCCCGCATTCAATGTGGCTGTCGCGGCAGTCATCGCTGCCGTCGACGTAGCCGGGCCCCGGATTGTGCCTCCGATCCCGTCGCACGTGCTCGCACCGGCCGGGTTGCCGCCCCCGCACCCGCGCGCTATACAGTGGCCATCCAGGCAAGCGCAGGAGCGCCGACATGCATGCACTCAAGGGCGAGGGCTTCGGACCCCTGCTGTTCCGGTTCGCAGTGATCGCCGACACCCATGTGAACCCGGAGGACGGCCGGAGCTCCTCGCCATTCGCCACCAACGCACTGGCCAACGAGCGCGGCCGTTCGGCGATCGCCGACATCGACCGCCACGACCCCCTGCTGGTCGTGCATGTCGGCGACCTCGTCCACCCGGTGCCGGAACTGCCCAGCTTCGAGCCGGCCTGCGAACGGTTCCGCGAGATCGCTTCCACCCTGCGTGCGCCGCTGTACCTCGCGGCGGGCAACCACGATGTCGGCGACAAGGCCGTCGACTGGATGCCTGCGGGCACGGTCACCCAGGCCGCGGTCGACAACTACCGGCGCCTGTTCGGCCCCGACTTCCATTCGTTCGATGCGGCCGGCTGCCACTTCATCGTGATCGATGCGCAGGTGATCAACTCGGGGCTTCCTGCGGAGGCCGAGCAGCGTGCCTGGCTCGAGGAAGACTTCGCGCTGAACCGCGGCAAGCGGACGTTCTTCTTCACCCACTATCCGCCGTTCGTCTGCGACCGGCATGAAGCGAGCACCTACGACAACATCGACGAGCCAGGGCGCAGCTGGCTGCTCGACCTGCTGCAGCGCTACCGGCCCGAGGCATTGTTCGCCGGCCATGTGCACCACCAGTGGTACGACATCTTCGAGGGCACCGAGTGCTACATCCTGCCGTCGACCGCCTTCGTGCGCCAGGACTACACCGAGCTGTTCAAGCTGCCGCCGGGCGGGCCGGAACATGGCCGGGACGAGTCGCCGAAGCTGGGCTGGTACCTGGTGGACGTGCATGCGAACGGCCATGTCGCGCACTTCATGCGCACCGACGGCCGGCTCGACGCCACCGCGCCGGCAGGGACCTCGCTGCCGCCGGTGCACAGCCGTACCAACCCGCATGCGCCGGCCGGCGTCGACCTGCGCCATCCCTGGGTCGAGTGGATGGACATCGCGGCCACCGGCGGCGTTCAGGAGTTCGAACGCAAGCGCACGCGCAACGACTATCCGCTGGTCGCGCTGTGGGAAGCCGGCGTGCGCCGGCTGCGCGTGCCGCTGCAGGACCTGCTCGATACGCAGGTGCGCACCCGGATGTCGCTGCTGTGCCGGCTCGGCCACCGCTTCACCGCCTGCGTGTTCGGCGTGCCGGGCGGTGCGGCGACGGCGGCACTGTACGAGCACCGCGGGCTGGTCGAGACGCTCGAGGTCGTGCTGCCCTGGCGCGACGCCGAGGCTGCATTGCCGAGGCTGGCACGCCTGCGCGCCGACCTCGGGCTGCGCGTGCTGCTGTCCAAGCTGCGCCTGCATGAAGACGCCAAGTACGACGGCAGCACCTTCAACCACTTCATCAACCACGGCTTCGTCGCCGCCGAGATCGAGCAGATGCAGGCGCTGCTCGCCGTGCCGGGCGCACGCGCGGCGGTGGACGGTTACGTGATGCGCATCCCGCGCGGCCAGCCTCCGGCCGACGGCATCGCGCAGGCGCGGCGGCTGGCAGCCACGCTCGATGCCACGATCGTGCCGCATGTGCGGCTGGCCGGCGACGACCCCGCGACGCCACTGTTCGATGAACGGGCCAACGGCAACCGGGTCGCGGAGGCGATGTTCTGCGCGCTGGCCGGCGCCGGCACCGAACTGTTCTTCGACACCTTCGTCGATGTCGACCGCGGCTACTTCCCGCATGGCGGTTTCGTCGATCGCCGCTTCGACCCGCGGCTGGCGGGACGCGTGATGCGCCACCTGCATGCGGCGTTCGCCACCGAAGCAGCCCCCCTCTGCGGTGCCGCTGCCGGTGCCGCTGCCGTCCTCGACGACGGGGCCGGTCGCTGGCTCTGCCTGCAGAGTGCAGGCGCGCACTGGCTGCTGTTCCTGCCGACGGTGCCTTCGATGCCGCTCGCTTCGCTGGCCGGACGCCTGCCGCCGGCACTGGCGGGAACCGCCCGCGCCACGTGCGTGATCGACCTGGGCAGCGGCACGGTGGCGATGGCCGACGCGGCCGGGCTGCTGCAGGGCCCCGCGCTGCTGAAGCTGGTCAGCCGGGACCCGGCCTGAGGCCGGCGGCGGCCGGCAGGTCGGTCGAACCCGCCGCCCCGCTCACCGGATCCAGGCGCCCCGCTGGAACGCGACACCCTGCGCGCCATGGCGCCGCGCCGCCTCGAGATCGGCCGGCTTCATCCCGCCCAGCGCATACACCGGGATGGTCGAGGCCGAC
>JAIENF010000599.1 GCA_019751575.1 Burkholderiales bacterium | reverse complement strand
CTGCGCCCCCGCGGTCGGAACCCCTGCGGGCACATCGACGAGGTCGAGCGATCCTGCGGGTGGCAGATCCGGCACCTGCTCGACCGCCATCGGCCGGGGGGGCGACCCGGCATCGACGGCGGGCAGGGCCGCATCGGTCGTCCATTCGGCCACCTTCTCCCCGGCCCCGTAGTCCGGTGCGCGCCGATCGTCCGCAGCGCGATCGCCGGCGCCCGGCTCGATGTCAACCCGGGGCGCGGCGGATGGCAGCCGGTCGGCGGCGGGTCCGGTGCTGTCCGCGACAGGCTCGGACGGCGCACTCGCGGGTTCGGTGGGCAACTGCCCCGGCGACTTCAACGCGGAGTCGGCGACCGTGGTCAGCGACGGGAACGCGTCGAACACGGTGTTGCAGGTGCCGCATCGCACCTGCCCGCCGAACGCCTGCAGTTGTGCCGGCGTCACCCGGAACAGCGTCAGGCAGCCGGGGTTCGAGCATCGGGTGACCAGTGCCATCGGCTGCCCTCAGCGGACGCGGGCGCCGGCGAGCAATGCCCACCCGTCGAGGGTGCGCACGGTCTGCAGCCGGCAACCGGGGGCATAGACGGCCGCGATCTGTTCCGCCTGGCCGTCGAGCAGGCCGGCGAGGGCGAGCAGCCCGCCCGGCTTCACCCGTGCGGCAAGCAGCGGCGCCAGTGCCATCAGCGGGCGCGCCAGGATGTTCGCGACCACCACGTCGAACGTGCCGTCGATGCTGCCATCGGGCAGGCAGAAGGTCGCACCGTCGATGCCGTTCGCGCGCGCGTTCGCGGCCGCCGTATCCACGGCCTCGGGATCGATGTCGATGCCGGTCACCCGGGCGGCGCCCAGCCGGGCCGCGCCGATCGCCAGCACGCCGGACCCGCAGCCGTAGTCGAGCACCGACTCGCCGCCGCGCAGGGTCGCGGACAGCCACTCGAGGCACAGCCGGGTCGTGGGATGGCTGCCGGAGCCGAATGCGCGGCCCGGATCGATCGCCAGGTTGATCGCGGACGGATCCGGCGGCTGGTGCCAGGTCGGCACGATCCACAGGCGCTCGGTGATCTTTATAGGTTCGAACTCGCGCTGGGTGAGCGCGACCCAGTCCGCATCCTCGACGACATGCGTACCGCGCTGGGCCGAAGGGTCGACCGAACACTCGGCGAGCGCCGGGCCGACCAGGGCCTCCGCGTGCGCGGCGTTCTCGAACAGCGCAGCCAGCCGCGCACGATGCCAGCGGATGGGCCGCATCGGCTCGTCCCATTCGCCCGGTTCATCGAACACCGCCTGTTCATCGGGCGTACCGGCCAGCGCATCGCCGACATCGACCGCCAGGGCGCCGGCCTCGAGCAGCGCATCACCCAGCAGGTCGGCCTGCGCGGGCGTGAGCTCGAAGGTGACGGCGGTCAACGGCATGTCGGGTGTCGTGATCGGCGGCCGCGCCGGCCCCGGTCAGGCGGACTCGCCCTTGCGGTGCTTGCCGACCTTCTCTTCCAGGTAGTGGATGTTGGAACCGCCCTGGATGAACCTGGCGTCGAGCATCAGGTCGCGATGCAGGGGAAGGTTCGTGCGGATGCCATCGACCACCATCTCGGACAGCGCGCTGCGCATCCGGGCGATCGCCTGGTCTCGCGTGTCGCCATAGGCGATCAGCTTGCCGATCAGTGAATCATAGTGCGGCGGCACCACGTAGTTGTTGTACACGTGCGAGTCGACGCGGATGCCGGGCCCGCCCGGCGGATGGTAGAACGTGATGCGGCCGGGCGAGGGCACGAAGCTGTACGGGTCCTCGGCGTTGATGCGGCACTCGATCGCATGCCCCTTGGGCACGATGTCGCGCTGGCGCAGGGCCATGCGCTCCCCGGCGGCGATGCGGATCTGCATCTGCACGATGTCCACGCCGGTGATCATCTCGGACACCGGATGCTCGACCTGCACCCGGGTGTTCATCTCGATGAAATAGAACTGGCCGCCCTGGTAGAGGAACTCGAAGGTGCCGGCGCCACGGTAGCGGATGCGCTTGCAGGCCTCGATGCAACGATCGTAGATGCGCGCCTTCACCCGTTCGCTGATCAGCGGCGCCGGTGCCTCCTCGATGATCTTCTGGTGCCGGCGCTGCATCGAGCAGTCGCGGTCGCCCAGGTGCACCGAGTTGCCGTGCTCGTCCGACAGCACCTGCACCTCGACATGCCGCGGGTCTTCCAGGAACTTCTCGAGGTAGACATCGGCCTGTCCGAACGCGGCCTTGGCCTCGGAGCGCGTCATGGTCACCGCGTTGAGCAGTGCCGCCTCGGTATGTACCACGCGCATGCCGCGGCCACCGCCGCCGCCGGCGGCCTTGATGATCACCGGATAGCCGACCGAGCGGGCGATCTTCACGATCTCTACCGCATCTTCGGGCAACGCACCTTCCGAACCGGGCACCAGGGGCACGCCGGCCTTCTTCATCGCCGCCTTGGCGTTGACCTTGTCGCCCATCAGCCGGATGGTCTCGGGCCGCGGGCCGACGAACACGAACCCACTCTGCTCGACCCGCTCGGCGAAGTCGGCGTTCTCGGACAGGAAGCCGTAGCCGGGATGGATCGCCTCGGCGTCGGTCACCTCGGCGGCGCTGATGATCGCCGGGATGTTCAGGTAGGAGTGGGTGGGCGAGGCGGGTCCGATGCACACGGACTCGTCGGCCAGTCGCACGTACTTCGCGTCCGAATCGGCCTCGGAATGCACGGCCACGGTCTTCACGCCGAGTTCGCGGCAGGCGCGCTGGATGCGCAGGGCGATCTCGCCGCGGTTTGCGATCAGGATCTTTTCGAACATCGCCGGGCTACCCGATCACGAACAGCGGCTCGCCGTACTCGACCGGCTGGCCGTTCTCGACCAGGATCGCCTTGATGGTGCCGGCGGCATCCGATTCGATCTCGTTCATCAGCTTCATCGCCTCGATGATGCACAGCGCATCGCCCGCGGCCACCGACTGGCCGACGTCGACGAAAGCCTTGCCGCCCGGCGAGTTGGACCGGTAGAACGTGCCGACCATCGGCGACTTCACGACATGGCCGTCCGGCAACGCCGGTGCGGCAGCCGGTGCGGCCACCGGCGCCGCGGCGACCGGCGGCGGCGCCGCGATGATCTGCTGCGGCTGCTGCATCGCCATCGGCTGGGTACCGGGCAGCGTGCGCGCGATGCGCACCTTTTCCTCGCCCTCGGTGATCTCGAGTTCGGCGATGCCGGACTCCTCGACCAGGTCGATCAGCTTCTTGAGCTTGCGCAGGTCCATCCGTCATTCCTCTTCATTCTTCAGGATTCAGCGTGGCGATCGCGTGGTCGAGCGCGGCGCGATAGCTGCCCGCGCCAAGTCCGGTGACCACCCCGACGGCGATGTCGCTGAGGTACGAGTGGTGGCGGAAAGCTTCGCGCGCGAACACGTTCGACAGGTGGACTTCGATGAACGGGATCGCGACCGCGGCAAGCGCGTCGCGCAGCGCGACACTGGTATGTGTATAGGCGCCGGCGTTGATCAGGATGTAGTCGACCCGGTCGCGTCCTGCCTGCTGGATGCGGTCGACCAGCGCACCTTCATGGTTGCTCTGGAAGGTGGCGACGCGCACGCCTGCGCCCTGGCCGCGCTCGACCAGGCGCTGGTCGATCTGCGCCAGGGTCGTGTGGCCATACACCTCGGGCTCACGGGTCCCCAGCAGGTTCAGGTTGGGGCCATGCAGCACCAGCACCGATTTCACGGCAGAGGTCGACGCGCCGGTCCGGGCCGGACGGGGTACGGACGACACACGGGTAGCGGCAGATGACGCGGGTGGGGTCATGGGCGCGCAGTGTGCCTACGGTGGGGGTATCTGTCCAGTTTTCCGGCGAACTTCGGGAAATCGCCGTCTACAGCAGCTTTTCGATCAGTGGCGAGAGGGTCGCTTCCGTGTAGATGCCGGCCCGTCTTGCAACGATCTTCCCGGATCGATCGAAGATGACCGTGTAGGGCAGCAGATCGCCCAGGTTCCCGGCCTTCCGGGCGAGCTCGAACACCGACATGTCGCCGATCAGCAGGGGATAGTTGACGCCGATCTCCTTCGCGAAACGGCTGACACGTTCGGGCTTGTCGATCGCAATGCCCACGAAAGTGAGTCCGCGCTTACCGTAATGATCCTGCATTTTCACGAAATGGGGCATTTCTTCCCGACACGGGACACACCAGGTCGCCCAGAAGTTGGCGACGATCACCTGGCCCTTCCACTGGGCAAATGCCTGCGGCGTGCCTTCCGGATCGGGCAACGTCGTGGCGAAGAAGGCTGCCGACGCTTCCGCCATGCCCGGCGTGTTGCCGGCCGCGCCATCGCGATAGCGACGAAGGGTGTACCAGCCACCGGCCAGGCCGGCACTCGCCGCCGCGATCCCGGCGCCGGCCAGCACGGCCCGCCGCCGCAGCGCAGGGCTCAACGCGGCGCCCCTTCACCCATGATCATCCTGTTTATTTCGCTCATCTTCGTCGATCGTCTCCGAAAACACCCAATCAATGTACGCGGGCAGTCCTTGCGCCGTGTCCAGCGCGACGATCTCCGGTACCTCATAAGGATGCATGTCACGCAGCGTCGCCTCGAGCGCCGGATAGCGGTCGGCCGTCGTCTTGATCAGCAGCGGGACTTCCTGCGCCTGCTCGACAGCCCCTCGCCAGCGGTAGACCGACAGGCAGGGAGGCTGGACGCTGACGCAGGCTGCGAGCCGCCGTTCGACCAGCGCACGGGCAATCGTGGCTGCCACCGCCGCATCCGGCAGCGTCGTCATCACCAGCAGCACGCTTCGCCCGGCCATCGTCCGACCGGCTCCTCAACCCGCGACCGGCGCGGTTCCGGCGCCAGTCGCAGCCGCGTCGACACCCGCCTCGACCGTAGGGTAGCGGAGACTCACCCGCAGTTCCCGCTTGAGGCGCTCGTTTGCCAGCCTGCGCGACTCGCGCATGAAGGAAAGCAGCGGCGGGGCGATCTCGACCTCGGCCCTTGCGCGGCTGATCCTGCGCGGGCGCGGCAGGTCGAACCGGTCTGCAACCAGGTCGAAGTAGTCGCCCATCCGCATCGCGCTGTCGTCGCTGGTGTTGTAGACCCGGCAGGGTCGTGCGGCGACCAGTGCACGAACCACGATGGCAGCCAGGTCGTCGGCATGGATATGGTTGGAATAGGCATCCTCTTCGGCGCAGATCGCCGGCGTTCCCTGCCGAAGACGCGCCAGGGGCAGGCGGTCGGCGGCATAGATTCCGGGCACGCGCAGGATGGAGATCGCCACGCGGCTGCGCCGGCCCCAGGCCCGCAGCCGGGATTCCGCGTCGGCCCGACGCAGCGCCCGTGCATTGGTGGGGCGCAACGGGCGCGTTTCCGGCACGCATTCGCCATTGCAGTCCCCGTACACGCCGCTCGTGCTCAGGTAGACCAGGCGCTGTGGTAGATTCTCCGCGCGCGCAAGGGCTGCAATCAGGTTCACGGTCCGCGTGTCGAACCGGCCTTCGCCAGGTGGCGGGGCGCTGTGCAGCACCGCATCCGGCAGTCCGGCGAGCAGCCGCAGCGAGCGCAGATGGTCGAGGTCTCCAGGGATCGGCGTGACCCCGACCGACTGAAGCAGTCGTGCACTGGAATCGCTGCGCGCGAGCGCGAACACCTTCGCATACCGCGACTGGAGTGCGGGCAACGCCCTGCGTGCGACGTCCCCGCAGCCGATGATCAACAATCGCTTCATCAAGGCAGTGTAGCGGATACCCCGGCACGATGACCCAGCAGACCCGCCCGACAATCACCCTGCAACCCAGCGGTCGCTTCTTCACCGCCGAGCCCGGCGAGACCGTGCTCGAAGCCGCGATACGCAACAGCCTGCAACTGCCCTACGGCTGTCGCAACGGCGCGTGCGGCAGCTGCAAGGCGCGCATCGCCTGCGGAACGGTCGATTACGGCGTGCATCAGGCCGGCACGCTGACCGACGAAGAGAAGGCGGCCGGCAAGGTCCTGCTCTGCTGCGCGAAACCGCTCGGCGACCTGACCCTTGAAGTTCGCGAACTCGACGGCATCGGCGGCGTACGCATCCGCATCCTGCCCTGTCGGGTGGCACGGATGGAACGCCGTGGCAGCACGATGATGCTGTTCCTTAAGCTGCCGCAGAACGAGCGCCTGCAGTTCATGGCCGGCCAGTACATCGATTTCCTGCTGAAGGAAGGCAAGCGGCGCAGCTTCTCGATGGCCAATGCGCCGCACGATGACGAATTCCTGCAACTGCACATCCGCGACTACCAGGGCCTGTTTTCCGGCCATGTGTTCAACAAGATGAAGGAACGCGACATCCTCCGGCTCGAGGGTCCGTTCGGCAGCTTCTACCTGCGCGACTCGGACAAGCCGATGGTGCTGCTGGCCAGCGGCACCGGCTTCGCGCCGATCAAGTCGATCATCGAACACTGCATCAAGACCGGCGTGAAGCGCGACATGGTCCTCTACTGGGGCAACCGGACCCGGGCAGACATGTACGCGCCCGAGCTTCCCGAACAGTGGACGCGCGAACTGCCCGGCTTCCGCTTCGTGCCGGTGCTGTCCGACGCGACCCCGGACTGCGCCTGGACCGGTCGTACCGGCTTCGTGCACAAGGCGGTGATGGAGGACTTCCCCGACCTGTCCGGCCTGCAGGTGTATGCCTGCGGCGCGCCCCCGATGGTGGACGCGGCGCGGCGCGAGTTCAGCGCGTCCTGCGGGCTGCCCGAGGACGAATTCTTCGCCGATTCGTTCACCGTGAACGAGCCGGCGGTCGTGCTGGCGCGCTGACGGGCGCGATCGCCCCGATCAGGCCATCGGCGGCAGCCGTTCGATCGCCGACAGCATGCGCGGCATCAGGTAGATGCGGCCGCGCGCCCGCCCGGTGACCTCGCGCAGCCACCCCTTGCGCACCAGCGCACGGATCAGCGCGCTGGCCGTCGGCTGGGACTTGCCGATGGACTGGCTGGCGCGGGCGAGCGTGGTGTACGGGTTGACCAGCAGGCTGTCGATGAGCGCCGGCGCGTTGGCGATGCCGCGCGCCTCGCGATGCAGCGATTCGCGCAGCCGCAGCAGGTCGCCGGCATGGATCAGGGCGCTGCGTGCCGCCGCGCGCACCCCGAGCAGGAAGAACTCCAGCCAGGGCTCCCAGGTGCCTTCCACCAGCGCGGTGCGCAGACGGGCGCGGTAGCGGGCACGGTGCGCCTGCCAGTAGGCCGAAAGGAACCAGAGCGGGGTCGACAACTGCCTGCGCGAAACGAGGTACAGCGGCACCAGCAGGCGGGACAGCGGTCCGTGCGTCGCCTCGAACGGATGCAGGGCCTCGAACTGCGCATGCAGCAGCCCGGCCCGGACCAGTGGCGGCATCCATACCCGCTCGTCGGCGGCGAAATGCTCCCAGGCCTCGAGCGCGATGCGCAGCGGCGGTGGCAATGGCTCGGGCACCGGCAATGCACCAGGGTCGCTCCGGTCCTCGTGCGCGTCTCCGTCTTCGGCACCGGTGTCCAGCCAGCGCCGGAGGTCGTCCACCAGCGCCAGGTCGAATGGCGAATCGCGCAAGCGGGCACGCCCGCGCTGCATCGCCGCCGCGGAGCGCCACAGCGCCATCGCCTGCGCGGCGCGGGGGTCGCGTCGGCCGACACCGCCGATCTGCGCGAGGTACAGGTCGGACACCCGCGCATCGACGCCGGCCAGGCGGCATGAAAACATCGCCTCGAGCGCCAGGCACGCGGGCACCAGCAAGGGCGTGTCGGGCAAACGGTCGGCCATCGTGGACAGTTCCGCCAGCGCGGCTTCGGCCTCCGTAAGCAGCACCACCAGCGAGGCTTCCATCGCCAGCGCAGGCGGCAGCGGCTCGGGCAGTCGTTGCGTTCGCTTCATCGCCGGGGCGCCTGCTCGGGCGCGGGATGGACGATCGTGGGCTGCATGACCGGGCCGTCCGCGACGCGGATCAGAGCGAAAGCCGGCGGCGACCACCGGAGGACGATTCGAGCGCGCGAAG
>JAIENF010000002.1 GCA_019751575.1 Burkholderiales bacterium | reverse complement strand
CGTTGGTGCGTCGGTCGCTGGGCGGTCGGTTTCCATGCCGGCTTCGACCGCCGGATGATCGAGCGTACCCTGCGTGCGCAGGGGCACGCAGGGCCGCCGCTGCGCGGATGGATCGACCTCGCGGTGATCGCGCCACTGCTGCTGCCCGGTCGGCAGGGCCCGCGCGGGAAGGCGCCGGTGTCGCTAGACGACTGGCTGGCCAGCTTCGGCATCGACGACTGCGAGCGCCACCATGCACTCGGCGACGCGCAGGCCACCGCGCAGCTGCTGCTGCCGGTGCTGCATGCCGCGCAGGCGCGCGGACTCTCGGACCCGGCGGCGCTGTGCGCCGAGAGCGATGCCGCGCTGAAGCTCAGGTCGATGCGCTGAGCGGTCCGGACTGCGGGACGGTGGAAGCCTGCGGCGGCCGAAGGCGCGCCGGCGAGCGCAACGGAACGCCCGGGACGCTCAGGCCCGACGGCGCCGTGCGATCGCGCCCAGGGCGATCAGGCCGGTGAGCATCAGCGGCAGGGCCGCGGGCACCGGCACCACCGCGGTGCCGACCGAAGCCAGCCGCACGTTGTCCAGCACGATGCCCTGGTTGTCGCCGCCGGCATGGTCGAAGAAGATGTTGCCGCTGGCCGACGACGCGACGAAGTCGATCGAGAAGGCAGAGAACGGCACCGTGCCGCCCTGCAGCAGCGAGAACACCTGCGACAGGTTGCCGCCGGTGACGCCGTAGGTCATCGACTCGGCGTTGCCGCCATTGCGGCCGAAGCTGAAGCTCAGCGTATAGGTCTGGCCGATGGTGAAGGCCAGCGGCAGCTTGGTCTCGATCCGGCCGGCGTTGTTCGAGGTGCCATCGAGGTCGAGGAAGTTGCCGTTGCCCGGGTAGAAGTTGAACGACCCGGTCCCGATCACGTCGATCGTGCCGCTAGAGACGGTCCAGTTCGACAGCGAGCCGTTCAACGCGAGCGTATCCGCGTCGAAGTTGTCGCTGAACACGGTGGCCGCAGCCGCGGGGCCGGCAAGGGCGATGCAGGCAGTGGCGAAGGCAGCGGCAAGCGTACGGTTCATGCGGGGAAGCTCCATCGAGGGGAAACGGGTGGGCGCATCCGGACAGGACGACGTACACACGGGAATCCGATGCACGGAGTCTAGCGGGCCCAGACTGACGGCACCGTGCGAAAATCCTCAGAACCTGCGCCCCCCCTGACCTGCTCCGACGGCAGACCCCGCCTCAGGCCCTGCCCAGGAACCGGAGTGCGTTGTCCCGGAGGAAGCCCCGCAGGGTCGCCGCATCGACCTGCGTGCTGCCCAGCGTCTTCACCGGATCGGGATCGCCGAGCGTGAACGGATAGTCGCTGCCGGCGACCACCTGGGTCGCGCCGAAGCGCGACGCGACGAGTTCGATCAGCCCGGGGTCGAACATGATGCTGTCGTACCAGAAGCGCTTCGCGTACTCGAGCGGATCGCGCGGCAGCGAATCGCGGGCCGGCTTGTTCAGGTGCCAGGCGCGGGACAGCCTGGGCACCATGCCGACGAAGGCGCCGCCGCCATGGCTGAAGCAGAGGCGCAGGCCGGGGTGGCGCTCCGCGATGCCGCCGGTGACCATCGAGGCCGCGGCCAGCGCCACGTCGGCGGGGAAGCAGACGGCCTGCTCCGAAAAGCTGCCGACGTTGCGCTCCTTGCCGGCCGGGCGCAGCGCATGCACGAACACGCAGGCGCCCTTCGCCTCGACCGCGGCGAAGAAGGGTTCGAACCGAGCATCGCCGATCGACACGCCGTTCACGTGGCTGGCGATCTCCACGCCGGGGAACTTCAGCGTGTCGACCAGGTAGTCGAGCTCGGCCAGCGCGAGGTCGAGGTCCTGCAGCGGCACGCAGCCCAGCCCCGCGAAACGCGCCGGATGGCGCGACACCATGGCCGCGATCTCGTCGTTCAGGTAGCGGCACAGCACCTGCGCATCCTCGGCCGGCAGCCAGTAGGACAGCAGTTCCGGCATCGGCGACAGGCACTGCAGCGCGATGCCGGTGCGGTCCATGTCGGCGAGCCGGTCTTCCAGCGTGAACGTGCTGCGGTGGACCGTGCGGTACACCTTGCCGCGGATCATCACGTGGCAGTGGCAGGCCTGCGCCGGCGCCATCGATGGCCAGGGCACGTCCACGTTGCGTCCGATGTAGGCCGGGAACTTCTCCGGGACGATATGGGTGTGCACGTCGATCGCATTCATGCGGTCGATGTTAGCAAGGACGGGCGCGGCTGGCGTATCATCCGCGATCGCGGCAGGTTCCGGCCGCATGCAGCACGGCAGCATCGACAGCGGAGAGATGGCCGAGTGGTTGAAGGCGCTCGCCTGGAAAGCGGGTATACGGTCAAAAGCCGTATCGAGGGTTCGAATCCCTCTCTCTCCGCCACTTCTGCCGGTCGCGGCGGCCCGGCACGCCGCCGGGGCAGGCCGTAGCAGATGACCGGCGCACGCGCCCAGGACCCGCGGTCGCTCGCGCGCCTCGTCGCCCTGGTGTGCTTCGCCCAGGTGCTGGTGCAGATCGGCGCCTTCTTCTGGCCCGCCCTGCTCCCCGGCATGATGCAGCGCTGGTCGCTGTCCAACAGCGAAGCAGGATGGATCACGGCCGCCTTCTACGGCGCGTACATGCTCGCGGTGCCGGTGCTGGTCACCCTGACCGACCGGGTCGACCCGAAGCGGGTCTACCTGTTCGGTGTCGGCTGCACGATCCTCGGGCACCTGCTGTTCGGCTGGCTGGCCGACGGCTTCTGGTCGGCGCTGCTGCTGCGTGCCCTGACCGGCATCGGCTGGGCCGGGACCTACATGACCGGCCTGAAGCTGCTTGCAGACCGGGTCGACCCCCGGCTGATGTCGCGCGCAGTGACCGGACATGCGGCGTCGATCGGCATCTCGGGGGCGGCGTCGTTCGCCTGCGCCGACCTGCTGGACGGGCTTTTCGGCTGGCGCGTCGCGTTCGTCATGGTTGCCGGAACGGCGGCGCTCGCCTGGCTGCTGGTCGCCTGGCGGGTACCGGCAAGGGAAAGCCCGAAGGCGCCGGTGAAGCCGGCCGACGGAGGCTCGCTCTACGATTTCCGTCCCGTGCTGGCCAACCGGTCGGCGATGGCCTATGCGCTCGCCTATTGCGTCCACACGCTCGAGATGAACGCGATCCGGGGCTGGGGCGTTGCATTCCTGGGCTATGTCGCCCTGGCTGCCGGCGGCGCGCCCCCTGCGCTGGCGCCGACGACCGTGCTGACGCTGCTTGCGCTGGCCGGGACGGTGGCCAGCATCGCCGGCAATGAAGCCTCGATCCGGATCGGACGCCGGCGCCTGGTCACCGTGGCCATGGCTGGCTCGGCGCTGGTGGCAGGCAGCATCGGCTGGCTCGGCACCGGCAGCTACCTGGTCGCGGTCGGACTGGTCTTCCTGTGGGGCATGGTGGCGTGGCTCGATTCGTCCTCGCTGACCGCCGGTACCGCCGGTACCGCCGACCCGGCGAGGCGCGGAGCCACCCTGGCCATCCACTCGATGCTGGGCTATGCCGGGGGCTTCGTCGGCCCGCTGATGGTCGGCTTCATCCTCGACCTCTCCGGCGGCATGTCGACCGCGGGATGGACTGCGGCCTTCGCTTCGATTGCAGTCCTGATGCTCGCGGCCCTGCTCGTGTTCAGCATCATCCGGCCGCGCGAACTGGAGGGGGAAGGCAGCGCACGAGCCTCGCCGCCAGCGCCGCCCGGGTGACCGCTTCGGTGCGTTGCTCCAGCCAGTCGCTCAGCCGGGTCGCTCGACGACGGGCTGGAAGGACCGCGGGCGGTAGCCGAAGTCGCGGGTGGCCTCCGCGTGGGAGAACACCATGTCATCGGCCATCCTGCGTGCCATCTCGATGTTGAAGTCGCGATAGCGCGGCAGTCGGGACAGGCACCACAGGGCGAACCCGACCGCGACGGCGGGCACCGGCACCAGGCGCGGCGAACGGCCGGCGGCCGCGAAGATTCGCGAAACCATCTCCCGATAGGCCAGCACCTCGCCGCCCGACAGGTCGTAGGCCCGGTCGACACTGGCCGGGCTGTCCAGCGCCGCCACGCAGGCAGCCGCAAGGTCGTCCGCGTGAACGGGTTGCCGAAGCCCCTGGCCCGCACCGACGAGCGGGAACACCCCGAACCGGCGGATCGCAGCGACGATCACCATCACGTTTCGATCAAGGCCGGCACCATAGATCAGGGTGGGACGAAACAGGGTCCAGCCGATATCCCTTGCAGCGCAACTGCGCGCGAGCCCGGCCTCTCCCGCCTCGAGTTCGGCCACCAGCTTTCGTTCACGGGGATGCGTCGATCGCGCCTTGGTGAACCGGCTGGTGGAGCCGAATGCAACAAGGCGGCGCACCGAAGCCGCCCCGCCGCTGTCGAGGACCGGCGGCAGCAGGTGCAAGGGCCCGAGATGGATCCAGGCGTGGCTTCCATCGGACCATGTCGTGCCTGCCGGCCGCTCCAGGTCGGCAGTCACCCACCGCGTCGAATCATGGCCCGGCCAGCCACGCCCGAAAGAAGCCGTCGCCTCGGCCTGCGGCCGTCGCGACACGGCGACCACGCGGAAACCGGCGGCAGCCAGCCGTGGAAGCAGGAAGAAACCCACCTGGCTTGCAGCGCCGGTCACGACGACCGTTTTCGGCCCAGGTCCGGACGTGGTCATGCTGTCGCGCCAGCAGGGCTGGACATCGGCCGGATCATGCGCTGCGGCTGGACAGTTGCGCCTCGATGCGCGCCAACGCTTCCCGTGCGGCCCGGAGTTCCGCCAGCAGGACGGCGTCCGATGCGGGCGCGGCATCGCCCGCGTCTTGATCCTCGTCCTCGGCCGCCTGCATCGCCTTGCTCTCCTCCAGGCTGTTGATCACGACCGCCACGAACAGGTTGATCATGACGAAGGTGCCGATGACCACGAAGGATATGAAGTAGAGCCAGGCCCACGGCACGGTCTCCATCGCCGCGCGCATCACCTCGGCCCAGCCCTCGAGCGTCGCGATCTGGAACAGGGTCAGCAGCGCAGCCCCGAGCGACCCCCACCGTTCGGGATCGTCGGCACGGAACAGATGGAATCCCGCCACGGCATAGATGTAGAACAGCAGCCCCACCAGCATCAGCACATGGCCCATGCCCGGCAGCGCGTGCACAAGCGTCGTGACCACGAGCCTGAGCCTCGGCAGCGCCGACACCAGGCGGAGCACCCGCAGCAACCGGACCAGCCGCGCGACCATCGCCAGTTCACCCGAAAACGGCAGCAGCGAAAGCACCACGACCGTGAAGTCGAACAGGTTCCAGCCATCGCCGAAGTAGCGCCGCCACGCGGGCGCCACCGCAGCGAGCTTCAGCACGACTTCAACGACGAAGACGGCGAGGATGACGCGATAGACCCAGTCGATTGCTGCGCCGGCGGTCGAGACGACAGTCGCGGAGGTCTCCAGGCCCACGAGCACCCCGTTGAGCACGATCAGGCCGATGATCAGGCGCTCGAAACGCCGGTCGCCGACGATGCGGCGCGCAATCGAATCCATCTGTGCAGACCTTCCTTCTCTGTCCTGGGTGAGCGCCTGTGGCGGGAGGACGATCCCAGCGTACCTGTCGCAGCGCAATAAGTAATAGTACTTATCACATCTAGGCAAGGCACCGACTGTGCCCGCACCCTGCCACAGCCGTTAGGTTGCACAGGCAGGTCGGATCACCCGGCCAGCCCATGCAGCGCCCTTCCCATGCCACTGCAGATGTCGCAGGCGTCCCCCCACCTCGGACCCTGCATGAAACGAGCCGTGCCCGGACTGAACACGCCCGCGCTTCGGCCATGAGACTCCGCGCACCCTGAAGGAATCCAAATGTCCGTCCTGAAAAGCCATGGCGATCGACTGCACGTCGCGATCGCGCTCACGCTCATTCCCGCATCGGTCGGTGCCGCCCTGTGCGCTGCCGGGGCTGCGTCGATACCCGTGATCGCACTGCTGTCTGCCGCCAGCCTCGCAGCCGCCGCGTGGGGCATGACCGCCGTGGCTGCGCTGAGGCGCGAGCTGGCCGACACCGCGGCCAGCCTGCAGGCGCTCGAGGCCGGCGCAGCGACGGTTCGCGGCCCGCTCACTGGCGAACTCGCGCCGCTGGCGGACGCCATCGCCCGACTGGACGCGCACCGGGCCGCCGCGACCGTGGAGGCCGGTCGGACAACCCGGATCCAGGCGGCACTCGAGGCCGTGACCAACAGCGTGATGATCGCCGATGCCGACAATCAGATCGTGTTCATGAACAAATCGGTGGAGGACATGCTGCTCGCGGCCGAGTCCGACCTGCGCAAGGCCCTGCCCGGCTTCGAGACGCGCAAGGTCCTGGGCTCCAACATGGACATCTTCCACAAGAATCCGGCACACCAGAAGGGCATGCTGGCCGCGATGCGTACCACCCATCGCACCCAGATCAGCGTCGGCGGGCGCATCTTCGCGCTGATCGCGACGCCGATCTTCGACGATGCGGGCAAGCGCGCCGGCACGGTCGTCGAGTGGGGCGACCGCACGGCGGAGGTCGCGACAGAGCAGGAGATCGACCGGATCGTGCAGGCGGCCAGCGCAGGCGACTTCAGCAGCCGCCTCGGGCTGGACGGCAAGGCGGGCTTCTTCAAGTCGCTGGCGCTTGGCGTGAACCAGTTGCTCGGCACCAGCGAGCAGGGCCTCAACGAAGTCGCCGCACTCCTCGAAGGCTTCTCCGAAGGCAACCTCTCGTATCGCATCGAACGCGACTACCAGGGCCTGTTCGCTAAGGTCAAGGACTGTGGCAACCGGACTGCGGAACAGCTCACCCGGGTACTGGGCGAGGTCACGGCAGCCGCCGACGCGTTGACCGGCGCGGCGAACCAGGTCAGCGCGACGGCGCAATCCCTCGCGCAGTCGGCCAGCGAACAGGCCTCCTCGGTCGAGCAGACCACTGAATCGGTCGATGCGATGTCTGCATCGATCAACCAGAACACCGACAACGCGAAGGTCACCGACGGCATGGCGACCCAGGCAAGCAAGGAAGCCGGCGAAGGCGGTGCCGCGGTCACCCAGACCGTGGCTGCGATGAAGCAGATCGCCGCCAAGATCGGCATCATCGACGACATCGCCTACCAGACCAACCTGCTCGCGCTGAACGCCGCCATCGAAGCCGCACGCGCTGGCGGCCATGGCAAGGGCTTCGCCGTGGTCGCCGCAGAGGTGCGCAAGCTGGCCGAACGCAGCCAGGAGGCGGCAAAGGAGATCGGCGACCTGGCCAGCCACAGCGTGTCGACCGCGGAGCGCGCGGGCAAGCTCCTCGACGAGATCGTCCCGTCCATCCAGAAGACTTCGGAACTGGTGCAGGAAATCACCGCTGCGTCCTCCGAGCAAAGCCACTCGGTCACCCTGATCAGCGGCGCGATGTCGCAGCTGAGCAAGGCGACCCAGCAGAACGCGTCGGCGTCCGAGGAACTGGCCGCGACCTCGGAGGAACTGTCGGGCCAGGCATCGCAACTGCAGGACTCGGTGTCGTTCTTCGTGATCGACGGTCGGGCTGGCCGGACGACCCGTGCCCCGGCGCCGGTGCGCGAAGAGGCGCGCCGCCGCCCTGATGCATCGCACGCCGGGCGAGGCACAGCCGCCTGCACACAGGGCAACGCCAACTTCCGGCCGTACTGACCGGCCACCGCTCGCCTGCCCCCTGTTCACCGCCCTTCGGGACCGCCCATGCAAGCATTGCGTGACGACACCTTCCGCCGCATCACCGAGCTGATGCACGCGGCAATCGGACTGTCGTTCAACGAGTCCAAGAAGCCACTGGTCTCGTCCAGGCTCGGTCCGCGCGTCCAGCGGCTGGGCTTGGCGGACTACGATGCCTACGCAGACCTGATCTCACGACCCGGCGACGGCGGCGAGTTCCAGATGGCCGTCGACCTGCTCACCACCAACGAGACCTACTTCTTCCGCGAGCCCGCGC
>JAIENF010000439.1 GCA_019751575.1 Burkholderiales bacterium | reverse complement strand
GGCCGCGCCAGCGTGACCTCGACGATCGCCTGGGTGGTCTTGGCCTTCGACAGCTCGGCGCTGCCCACCAGCTGCACCTTGTCCTTCAGCGCCAGCACCTGCCGGTCGCGCGAACGCGCCGGGTCGTGCGAGGCTTCGAAGCTGATGTCGCCGTCGAGCAGCATGATCGCGGTCAGGTGCTGCAGGTTGATGTCGGACATCTTGCGCCCGCTCACCGTGCGCGCGCCCTGCTCGTCGACCGTGATATGCACCTTTTCCACTTCCGACGCCTTGATCGCATGGCGATCGATCAGCGTGGACAGCGCATCGAGCGGCGCCTGGATCGGGTAGCCCACCGGCCAGCGCTTGATCGCGGTCTGCATGATGTCGTAGCGCGTGCCCAGGCCCTTGACGAACTCCTGCGGCCGGATGAACGGCGCGAACGCATGCAGGAAGCCGCGGTCGCCGCTGAACACGTCCTCGACGCCGGTGAAGCCGGACGCGACCATGGTGGCGGCGGTGACGCCGTTGCGCGCCGGCATGCCGCCGAAGTCGAACGCCTTCTCGACATGCTCGACATCGCGCGCCCAGCACGACAGCCCGCTCGCCTGCTGCGCGGCATAGGACAGCAGGTGGCGCGCCTGTCGCACGTCGATGCGCGCCAGCGCGCCCGCGGCAGCGGCCGACCCGAAGGTACCGCCGAAGCTGTGCGTCGAATGGCCGGAACTGCGGAAGTGCTCGATGCCCAGCGCCATCGACGTGCGTGCGCAGAGGTCGTAGCCGAGCACGATCGCGCGCAGCAGTTCGCGGCCGCTCGACTTCTGCCGTTCGGCCATGGCAAGCGCCGCCGGCACGATGCTGCAGCCGGGATGGACCAGCGCCAGGTAGTACGCGTCGTCGGTCTCGTCCGAATGCGCGAGCATGCCATTGGCCAGCGCGGCATTGACCGCGCTGGTGCGGGTGCCGGTGGTGAGGATCGTCGCCTCGGGCGTGCCGCCCATCGCGGTCACGTACTCGATCGCGCGCCGGCCGGGCAGCAGCGGGGCACCGGAGATCATCGCGGCGATCGTGTCGAGCAGGTGCAGCTTCGCTCGCTCGGCCACCTCGACAGGCAGCGCCCTGCGCGGCGTGGCCGCGATGTAGGACGCAAGGGTCAGCATCAGGGCCGATACCGGCTCCGTGGAACGGCCGGCCTTCGCCACGTTTCGACTCATCGAGCGTCTCCTCCTCGCTTCACGCCTGCTGCGGGACGCCCCGGTGTGCTAGTAGTTCCAGGGCGCGTAGTGGTCGACCAGCAGCGCAGCGAAGATCAGCGTGAGGTAGAGGATCGAGTAGCGGAACGTGCGCCGCGCGAGCCAGTCGCTGTAGTTCGTGAACAGCCGCCATGCATACCAGAGGAACACGCCGCCGAGCACCACGGCTGAGGCCAGGTAGAGCCAGCCGCTCATGCGGATGGCGAACGGCAGCAGCGAGCAGGCGAACAGGATGACCGTGTAGAGCAGCACCGACAGCTGGGTGAAGCGGTCGCCATGGGTCACCGGCAGCATCGGGACGCCTGCCTTGGCGTATTCATGCTTGCGATAGAGCGCGAGCGCCCAGAAGTGCGGGGGCGTCCAGGCGAAGATGATCAGGAACAGCACCAGCGCGGCCGGCGACACTTCGCCGGTGATCGCGGCCCAGCCCAGCACCGGCGGCATCGCCCCCGAGGCGCCGCCGATCACGATGTTCTGCGGGGTCAGCGGCTTGAGCACCACGGTGTAGATGATCGCGTAACCGACGAAGGTGGCCAGCGTGAGCCACATGGTCAGCGTGTTCACCAGGTTGTGCAGCACCAGCAGCCCGACACCGCCGACCAGCCCCGCGAACACCAGCGTCTGCAGCGAATTGACGTTGCCGCTGGGCAGCGGACGACCGCGGGTGCGCGCCATCACCGCGTCGATCTTCTGCTCGATCAGGCAGTTCACCGCCGCCGCCGCGCCGGCCACCAGCGCGATGCCGATCGTGGCGAACACCACCGGCGACAACGGCGGCAGGGTACCGGGTGCGGTCGCGAGGAACATGCCGATGACCGCCGTGAACACGATCAGCGACACCACGCGCGGCTTCGTCAGTTCATAGAACTGGCGCAGGGTGCCACCGGTCAGGGCGAGGGTCTGGGACATCGGTATCGGTCGGGTCTCGTCTGCACCGGCCGCGGCAGGCAGCCGGCCGGTGCGGCCCTGCATCGGGCTTTGTCTTGTCTTGGCGATCAGGCGTGTGCAGCCCGTGCGGATCCGTTGGCGGGGCGGCCCGTGCGGGCGTCGGCATGAGTACCCGCATCGGCATGATTATCGACGCCCACCCGGCGCGTCACCATGAATTTTAGCATCACCGCGGCGCAAAGCAGCAGGGCCGCACCGAAGTTGTGCAGGGTCGCGAGCCACAGCGGCAGCAACCACACGACGTTGAGGATGCCGATGGTGACCTGGGCCACGAGCAGCACGAGCATCGCGACCGCGGCCGCGCCCACGCCGGGAATGCGCATGGCGACCAGCCCGAGCACGCCGAGGTACGCGGTGAGCACCAGCGCGCCGACCCGATGGGTCCACTGGATCGCGTTCAGGGATTCGTGCGACAGCGGGGTGCCGTCCGGCGCTTCGCCGAGTTCGCGCAGCACATGGAAGCCGTGCTGGAAGTCCATCGGCGGCAGGAAGGTGCCATGGCAGGTCGGGAAGTCGAGGCAGGTCAGCGCCGCGTAGTTCGTGCTCACCCATCCGCCCAGGATGATCTGCGCCACCAGCAGCAGGATCCCGACCGCTGCCCAGGGCGCCAGCCGTGCCGCACGATCGATGGCCACCCGGCTGCGGTCGACGAACTCGCCGATCGCCATCCGGAACAGCACCGACAGGATCAGCATGCCGCCGAGCAGGTGCAGCGTGACGACGCCCGGCTTGAGCAGCAACGTGACGGTGAACTTGCCGAGCAGCGCCTGCACCAGCAGCAGGAGCAGCAGGCCGGTGCCGAGCCAGTGGGCATCGCTGCCCGGCAGGCGTACCGCGGACGCCGCCTGGCGGAAACGGTTGCGCCAGGCGATCACCGCGATGCCGAGGATCAGCAGGCCGAGCAAACCGGCCAGGTAGCGGTGGATCATTTCGATCCAGCCCTTGAACGGATCGATCTCGGCACCGGGGAAGCGTTCACTCGCCCGGGCGATCTCCGCCGCGGTGTCGGGTGCGGTGAGCTGGCCATAGCAGCCCGGCCAGTCGGGACAGCCCAGGCCGGAATCGGTCAATCGGGTAAACGCGCCGACGACCACGACGATGAGCGTCAACAGCGGTGCGATCAGCAGGAGCTTCCTGTACATCATCCGATCCTCGAGTACTTGAGCAGGCGGGTCATGTCCCTGCGGATGCGCGAGGCATCGGCATCCGGCGGGTAGCGCATCATCAGGTTGCCGAGCGGGTCGACCAGCCAGATGTGGTCGCGCAGTTCGGCGCCCTTCGCCAGCGGCAGCGCCGCCAGCAGTGCCGGATCGGGCTGGCGCACGACCCAGGTGCCGGCAAAGGGTTCATGCAGGCGAGCGGCCGGTTCCCCGCGATCATCCACCAGCCAGACGCGTTCGACCCGTTCCATCTCCTTGCCCTGCATCGTGCGCAACTGGCGCAGCTGCCAGATCTTGTGCTCGCAGCGGGCATCGCACGCGGCACCGTCCGCCATGACCAGGAACCATTTCCCGCGCAGCGTCGGCACCGCCGGCGCCGGCGCCGTGGTCCCCGGCAGCGGCGCACCGGCTGCCGCAGTTGCAGCCGCGACAGGTACTGCCGAAGGCACGGGGGGTGCAGGGAGCGGCGCCAGCGGCTCGAGCACCACCGCCGGCAGCGCCACGGGCGTGACCAGTTCGCCGTAGTTGCTGTAGTCGCCCGGCTTCCAGAAGAACCAGAGCAGGTAGGGGCCGAACGCGGGCGTCGCGCAGACCAGCACCAGGATGATCAGCGGAAGCTTTCGACGCAGGCCGGTTGGAAGGGTCATCGGGTACTCCGGTCGCGGTCTGTTGGAGCGGCATCGTGGGCGTCGCGCCGGAGGCTGAGCAGCAGCCAGACGATGAAGCCGATGCCGGCGAAGCTGAACCACTGGAGCGCGTATCCGCGATGCTTGTCGATGCCCGCATCGGGCCGCGGCCAGTTGCGTGCCAGCGTGTCCGAGCGCCCGAGGCCGGCGCCCTCGCCCTCGATCGCCGCGGACTGCAACATCGCCACCGGCATCAGGTCGAGCGACCAGCGTTCGCGCGCCCGCGCGAGGGTCCAGTTCTGCCAGCGCGACGCGTCATCGGTATCGGCCCGAAGCTCCATGAATCGCTCGCTGGGCAGGAAGGCCAGCCCCCGTACGCGGACTTCACCCACCGGCGTGTCGACCTGCGGCAGCCGGTCGCGCTGCCGGGGCGCGGCGACCCAGCCCCGGTTCACCAGCAGCACCCGGTCGCTGCCGGACAGGCGCAGCGGCGTCAGCACTTCGTAACCCGGCACGCCATCGCGCAGCCGGTTGTCCAGGAAAACCACCTTGCCGTCGTCGAAGCGGCCGGTCGCCTCGACCGGGAACCAGGCAAGCAGCGAAGGGTCGCCGTCCACGCCCGATTGCAGCGAGACGGGCGGCGCACTGGCAGCGGCCTCGATGCGCTGTTGCAGGCCCGACTTGTAGGCCGCCCGGTCCAGTTGCCAGCGCGCCGCCGACAGCGTCAGCGCCAGCACGGCGATCAGCACGACGGTCGGCACCCATTCCGGACGGAACCGGCGACGGCCCGCCGCCCGCGCCGGTGCACCGGCCGATGCGCCGGGAACAGACGTGGCCGCGGACGGTTGTGCAGCGGGTTCGGCTAGACTGCCTGATCCATTTCCGGGCGTTGACATGACTATCCTGATCGTCGGCTTCCTGGTGCTGATCATCGCCAGCCTGGGATCGGCACTGTTCTACATGTTCAGTGACAGGGGCAACTCGACCCGCACGGTGCGCGCACTCACGCTGCGCGTCGGTCTGTCGGTGCTGCTCTTCGTGTTGCTGATGCTCGCGCATTTCACCGGAGTGATCACGCTTCGCGGCTCTGCCCTGTGACATTTCCGCCGGACGGCGCGGGAGGCCCGGCAGGCGGCGGGCAGCACCGGAGCGCCCCGGCAGCGGCGTGACGGCGCATCCCTGTGCCCGATCGCCCCTGCGGCATCCACGGCCGCCCTGCCGGGGCCCGGCAGATTCTCGCGCGGCTGCGTCCACCGGACGCAGCCGGGGCATGTTCCTACATCGCGTATACGACCACGAACAGCAACAGCCAGACGACGTCCACGAAGTGCCAGTACCAGGCCACGCCTTCGAACCCGAAATGATTCTCGGGCGTGAAGTGGCCCTTCGAACAACGCACGGTGATCACGATCAGCATGATCGTGCCGATCGTCACGTGGAAGCCATGGAAACCGGTCAGCATGAAAAAGGTCGCGCCGTACGCGCCCATGTCGAGCTGCAGGTTGAGGTCACGCCATGCGTGGACGTACTCGTAGCCCTGCACGAAAAGGAACACGGTGCCCAGCGCGATCGTCGCGATCATCCAGCGCATCAACGCCGGCCGGTTGTTGGCGATCAGCGCCCAGTGCGCCAGGGTGATCGTCACGCCCGACAGCAGCAGCAGCATGGTGTTGATCGCGGGCAGGCCGAACGCCGGGATCGTCTCGAACGACTCGCGGATGCCCGGGCCGGCCAGCGGCCAGCCGGCGGTGAAATCGGGCCACAGCAGCCGGTTGTCCAGGCTGCCGAGGTCGGGCACGGAGATCACGCGCATGTAGAACAGCACGCCGAAGAAAGCGGCGAAGAACATCACCTCGGAGAAGATGAACCACCCCATCGACCAGCGGAAGGACACGTCCACCCGCTTGCTGTACAGGCCGCCTTCGCTTTCCCGGATCACCTCGCCGAACCAGCCGAACATCATGTAGAACAGGATGCACAACCCGCCGATCAGCAGGAACTTGCCCCAGCCCACGTCGTTCATCCAGAGCGTCGTACCGAGCGCCATGAAGAACAGCGCGAACGACCCGAAGATCGGCCAGGTCGAGGGTTGCGGCACGAAGTAGTGGGGGGCGGTGCTGTTGTGGGCGGCTGCGGACTGGCTCATGGACAACTCCGTTGGACCTGCACGGTCTCTACTGGATCTTCGATTGCGGTGCGGTCACCGCCGTCGGGGTGGCAACCACGGCGAGCGGGGATCCCGACTGCGCGCGGCCTGGCACCTCGAAGAACGTGAACGACAGGGTGATTGTATTCACATCGGACGGCAGCGTCGGATCGACGACGAAGGCGATCGGCATCTGACGGGTCTCGCCCGCGGCGAGTTCCTGCTTCTCGAAGCAGAAGCACTCGATCTTGCGGAAGAACTGGCCGGCGAGCATCGGCCCGTAGCTCGGAATGGCCTGGCCGATCACCGCATGCCCGGAGACGTTGGTGACCTCGTACACCACCGTGGCGATCTCGCCCGGATGCACCTTCACGCTGGTCTCGAGCGGCTTGAAGGTCCAGGGCAGGTTGCTGCGCAGGTTCGCATCGAACTCGACCGTGATGCTCCGGCTGGGATCGACCTGCGTGTTCGCCGGCTTGTGGTCGTCGCGCTTGACGATCCGGTTGATGCCGGTCACTTCGCACAGCTTCTCGTACAGCGGCACCAGTGCGAAGCCGAAGCCGAACATCATCACGGTGACCACCAGCAGCTTGCGCAGCGTCACGCGATTGTCCGCCGCCGTTTCTTCCGCCAGCGCGCCGTGTTCCGGCGGGGGCGGCGACCCGACTCCGTTGCCGTCCGTCATGCCGCCATCCTTGCCACCTGGTAGATGTAGCCGCTGAAGACCAGCACCGCGACCACCGCCAGCACCAGGGCCATGCGCACGGAATTGCGGCGCTGGAGGCGCTGGCGTTCGGCGGGAGGCAAGGTATCGAGGGTGGTCATGTCTTCAGTCGGGCAAGGGGGCGGGCAGCGGCGCGGCGGGTGCTCAGCGCACCACCGGCGGGGTTTCGAAGGTGTGGTAGGGCGCCGGCGACGGCACGGTCCACTCGAGGCCCTGCGCGCCTTCCCAGGGCTTGTCTGCCGCCTTCTCGCCGCCGCGGATGCACGACACCACGATGTAGAGGAACAGCAGCTGGGTGAAGCCGAAGCCGAACGCACCGATCGTCGAGATCATGTTGAAGTCGGTGAACTGGAGCGCGTAGTCGGGCACGCGGCGCGGCATGCCGGCCAGGCCGAGGAAGTGCTGCACGAAGAAGGTGATGTTGAAGAAGATCACCGACAGCCAGAAGTGCGCCTTGCCCAGCGTCTCGTTGTACATGTGCCCGGTCCACTTGGGCAGCCAGTAGTACACGCCGGCGAACAGGGCGAACAGCGAGCCCGCCACCAGCACGTAGTGGAAGTGCGCCACCACGAAGTAGGTGTCGTGCAGCTGGATGTCGATCGGGGTGATCGCGAGGATCAGCCCGGTGAAGCCGCCCATCGTGAACACGAAGATGAAGCCGCAGGCGAACAGCATCGGGGTCTCGAAGGTCATCGAGCCCTTCCACATCGTCGCCACCCAGTTGAATACCTTCACGCCGGTCGGCACGGCGATCAGCATCGTCGCGTACATGAAGAAGAGCTGCGCGGTCGCCGGCATGCCGACGGTGAACATGTGGTGCGCCCAGACGATGAACGAGAGGATCGCGATCGACGAGGTGGCATAGACCATCGAGGTGTAGCCGAACAGCGGCTTGCGGGCGAACGCCGGGATGATCTCGGACACGATGCCGAACGCCGGCAGGATCATGATGTAGACCTCGGGGTGCCCGAAGAACCAGAACACGTGCTGGAACAGCACCGGGTCGCCACCGCCGGCCGCGTTGAAGAAGTGGGTGTCGAAGTGGCGGTCGGTCAGGATCATGGTGATCGCACCGGCCAGCACCGGCATCACCGCGATCAGCAGGTAGGCGGTGATCAGCCAGGTCC
>JAIENF010000318.1 GCA_019751575.1 Burkholderiales bacterium | reverse complement strand
CGGCAGCATCGTCGCCAGCACGCCCATGCCGACGATCACCACCAGCGGCGCGGACAGCCACCAGCGATCGCTGAATGCGAAGGCCAGCAGGCCGAGGCCGGACGCGGCCATGGCGGCGATCAGCACCGACAGCAGCCCGGCGGCATTCGGCCGCGCCGCCAGATAGAGGCTGCCGGCCAGCGCCCCGCCGCCCGCCAGCGCCAGCAGCATGCCGAGCATCTTCGGGTCACCGGCATAGACCTGCGACACGAACGCGGGCATCAGGTTCTGGTAGGGGGTGACGAGGACACTGACCAGTGCCAGCGCGATGAGCAGGTTGCGGATCGGATACGAATTCCACGCATAGACGAAGCCTTCGCGCAGCCCGGCGATGAACGCGGCACGGTCGGTCGCCGGCGGCTGCGGTGGGGTGCGGATCGCGACGATGCTGCAGATCACGGCGACATAGGTCAGCGCGTTCACCGCGAAACACCAGGCCGGCCCGACGGCCACCAGCAAGGCGCCGGCAATGGCCGGCCCGACCAGCCGTCCGGCCTGCCCCATGGTCGCCGTCAGGGAGATCGCGCTGGGAAGGTCTTCGCGGGCATCGATCAGGTCGAGCAGGAAGGTCTGGCGCACCGCCAGCTCGAGGGCGACCAGCGCGCCGAGGATGGCACCCAGCACGATCAGGTGCCACGGCTGGATGAGGCCGGTGACCGTGAGCACGACGAGCACCAGGGCCTGCACCCCCTCGAGGACCTGCGAGGCGAGCATGAGCCGGCGGCGATCCGCATGGTCGGACCACCAGCCGGCCAGCGGCGACAACAGCAGCACCGGCAGGCTGGAGAAGAACGCGAGCAGGCCGAGCGAGAGTGCAGACCCGGTGAGCTCGTACATCAGCCAGCCTGCGGCCACCTGCTGCACCCAGTAGCCGACCATCGACAGCCCCTGGCCGGCGAAGAACAGCGCGTAGTTCCGGTGCCGGAGCGCGCGGAATGCGACCGATCCGAACTTCACCGGCGGGCGCTCTCCCGTGCCCGCCGGTCCGAACCGGGCGGTGCCGACTGCCCGGTCAATTGGTCCGCACGTTCGCCGCCTTGGCCACCTTGGCCCAGCGCGCGATCTCGGCCTGGATGAACTGCCCGAACGCTTCCGACGAATTGCCCCCGGGATTTCCGCCCTGCTGGGCGATCCGCTCACGCCCCTCCGGCGACAGGATGTACTTCACCGCCTCGCCATTGAGCCGCGCCAGGATGTCCTTCGGCAGGTTGGCCGGCGCGACCAGGCCCTGCCAGGAACTGCCATCGAACCCCTTCACGCCGCCCTCTTCCACCGTCGGCACGTCGGGCAGGGCCGCATACCGCTCGGCGGTGGACACGGCGATCGCGCGCAGCCGGCCGCTGCGCGCCGCGTCCAGCGACGGGCCGATGCCGGTGGTGAATCCCATCTCGACCATGCCGCCGAGCTGGTCGACCATCGCCGGGCTGGCCCCCTTGTATGCGATATGCGTCGCCTTCGTCCCGGACATCAGCAGGAACATCTCCATCAGCATGTGCGGCGAAGTGCCCGGGCCGGTCGATGCATAGTTCAGTGCGCCCGGCCGCTTCTTCATGAAGGCCACCAGTTCCTTCACGCTGCGCACCGGCAGCGACGGATGCACCAGCAGGATGCTCGGCAGCCGCGCGATCAGCGTGATCGGGGTGAAGTCCTTGGCCGGGTCGAAGTCGAGCTTCATCACCGAGGGCGCGATGCTCTGCGCCACGGTGAACATCGAGATCGTGTAGCCGTCGGCGGGCGCCCGCGCAGCCAGCGCCGCGCCGATGTTGCCACCGGCGCCGCCACGGTTGTCGACCACCACCTGGACGGCGAGCTGGCGCGACAGTGCATCGGCCATCAGCCGGCCGAAGATGTCGGTGGAGCCCCCCGGGGGGAACGGCACGATCATGCGCACCGGCTTGGAGGGCCAGGTCTGGGCCAGGGCGGGGCCGGCCGTCAGCGCATGGACGCCGACGATGGCCGCGACCGCGGCGAGCGTCACGGAAGGGGTCGACTTCTGCATGGGATGCTCCTCGGTTGGATGCCGGCGACGGGCCGGCGGTTCTCCCGCTGGGGCCATGCACCGGCCGTGCGGTCGTGTTGTTCGGATGGGTACGGAGAAGCCCGCGCGCGCAGCCACGCCGGCGCATCGGGCCGTGCGAGCCTTGCCAGCGCAAGGTCCCTCGCGGCAGACTCTCCCGTATTGTCAGGGAGAATCCGCATGAAGTCATCGACGCCGCCCGTCTCGGACACCGCCGCGCCCCCCGCTGCCGGCCAGCCTGGGCCCGGCGGCACGTCCGAAACCCGGGTGTGGGACGTCCCGGTTCGCCTGTTCCACTGGCTGCTGTTCCTGCTGCTGGGGGTGTCCTGGTACACCGGCGAAGTGGGCGGACTGGACGAGATGACCTGGCACATGTGGTCCGGCTATGCGGTGCTGGCGCTGGTGCTGTTCCGGGTGGCCTGGGGCGTGGTCGGGTCGACCACGGCGCGCTTCGGTCATTTCCTGTACGGCCCGGGCGAGGCGATCCGCTATGCAGCCGGGCTGGCGCGGCGCAAGCCGCCCCATTACGCGGGCCACACACCGCTCGGCGGGTGGATGATCGCCCTGATGCTCGTCTGCCTGCTGGTGCAGACCGGCACCGGACTGTTCGCCAACGACGACATCTTCACCGAGGGCCCGCTGGTGTCATGGGTGGCGAAGGAAACCAGCGACTGGCTGACGACGATCCACAAGTGGAACTTCGAACTGCTGCTGGTGCTCGCCGGCGTGCACGTGGCGGCGGTGGCCTTCTATGCGGTCGTGCTGCGCCAGAACCTGGTGAAGGCGATGTTCACCGGCCGCAAGCCGCTCGACGCCGACGCGCCGCGGGCGCCCCTTCGCTTCGTGAACCCGGCGCTGGCACTGGTCATCGTTGCCTGCGCCGCTGGCGGCGTCTGGCTGCTGGTGGGCTGACGCTGCCTGCCGGCGGGGGTCGGATGTCCGGCCCCCGCCCGGCAGCGATGGCCGATCGCTACTTGCTGCGGAAACGCTCGTGGCAGCCGTCGCACGACCGGATCAGCTCGGGCACCTGCGCCCGCATCGCCTTCTCGTCGCCCGCTCGCGCGGCCGCGACGGCCTTTGCCGTTTCTCCCTGGAAACGGTCGATCGCGGCACGGAACGCCGCGGTGTCCTTGAATGCCTCGGGCAAGGTGCGCGTGTCGCCGACATCGCTGCCCGGGATGAAGCCTTCGGCCGTGGTGACGGCCATCGCGTCCAGCGCAGTGGCGGCGCGCAGGTACACCGCGGCGTCGAACGGCCGCTGCCCCTTGAGCATCTGCACCATGGTGCGCACATGCCAGCCCTGCACCTGCATCGAGCCCTTGCGGAACTGGATGGCCTGCTGCGCTGTCTGAGCAGAGGCGACGCCCGCGCCGACCGACAGCAAAAGGCCCGAACCGGCGATGAGCCCGGCCAGCACGCGACGCGAAACGGTCGAGATTTTCGTCAATTTGCACCCCTGGTCAGTTTGGACGAGCCGGAATCCTAACAACCGCTCCGCGGAAAGTCACTGCGGCGCAGCCCCCGGCCTGGCGAAGTGCGCGTCCACGACAGGTTTTCGCAGCAGATTCGACCGCCTGACGGGAACCATCCTGACGCACGGCTGTCATACGCTTCGTGACGGTGTCTCACATGCTGCAAGGATGTGGCAGAGGCGTTGCCGCGCGACGAGCGTCGCGCCCGAGCGCCCAGCCCGCCCTCGAGACCCCGATTTCTTCAACCCCAGCCTCCTGAATGGCCTGAACAATGACCGACAACCTGGAAGATCGCGCTTTTCCCACAGAGCAAGACAGCGCCGACAGCAGCCGTCAGGCGACACGCGCGCCCAGCAGCTTCCTGGACCTGCTGTCCATCGATGACCGCACCGCCCTGATCGAACGCTGCGGCAAGCGGGTGCTCGGGCGGCGCCAGGTGCTGTTCACCCGCGGCGAACCCCGCTCGACCGTGTTCATCCTGCGCACCGGCATGGTCAAGCTGATGCGCCAGACCACGTCGGGCAACGACGTGATCATCACGCTCTGCGGGCCGGGCGAACTGGTCGGGTTCAGCGGGCTGTCGAAATCGACGACCCGGGTCGCGTCGGCGCAGGTGGTCGAAGCCGGCGAAGCCTTCGTGATCGATGACCGCGACTTCCGCGCGCTGATGGCCGCCCGCCCGGCGATCGCGCTTGCCATCATCGAATCGCTGCGCTGGCGCATGGAATCGGTCGCCGATTCCCTGACCGATGTCGTGTCGGAAGACGTTCCGAACCGCATCGTCCGCCTGCTGCAGCGCCTGGCCGCCGGCAAGGGCGAGCGGCGCGACGGCGAGTGGGCACTCGACCTGCGCCTCACCCACCAGGAACTGGCCAACATGATCGGCGCACGCCGGCAGACGGTCACTACCGCCATCAACGACCTGCATCGCGATGGCGTGTTGCGCCGCGACCAGCATCGGGTGGTCGTCCCGGCCCTGAACGGCAAGGTGGCCGCACGCACGATGTGATCGCCGGCTGAGCGGACGCATCGCCCGCCCGTCGGCGATGCTAGTCCGGACCTTTCGCCGCGAGGTCCGAGGGCTGGTCGATGTCCCGGAGGATGCCCGGATCGTCGACCGGCAGCAGTTCGAGCCGGTGCCGGTTGGCGCCGACGACGGTGCGGGCGCCTTCGTCGCCCCGCAATCCAGCCAGCGTCTGGCCCAGGTCGGAATGGAATCCGACCGGATGCCCCCGCTCTCCCGCGTAGACCGGCGCGACGATGCCGGCGCCCCCCGCCACCGCCGCGGCGACGGCGCGCACGGTCGCCGGCGACACGAAGGGCATGTCGGCCAGCGCGATCACCCAGCCGGCGGCCCCGGCGCTCGCCCGGACACCGGCCGCCAGGCTGAGCCCCATCCCGTCGACCGCTTCCGGGCATTCGACCGCGACGACGCCGGCCTCCCGCGCCATCTGCGCCATTGCGGTGCCCGGCCGGACCACGCAGATCACGTCCGGCCACGCGGCGCAGGCGGCCGCAAGGCTGGCGGCACCGACCGGGCGACCGTCCGGCAGCTCCGCTGACAGCTTGTCGCCCCCGAACCGGCGGGCCAGGCCGGCTGCGAGCAGCACGACCACCACGCCGCGTCCGGCCGGCGCGGATCGGGTCCGGGCGTCGGCCGGCGCACTAAAGTGCCCGCCCGGCATGCCGTTAACGGGACGTCCACCCGAATGTACGCCAGCGCGCACATTCCCCACCGGAGTTGTATCCATGTTGAACCGCCTGACTGTTGCTCAGCGCCTCGGGGCCCTCGCCCTTCTGCCGATGCTCGTGATCGTGATGCTGGCCTTGCTGGCATTCCAGGGCGTGCGCCAGACCAAGGAGTCGCTGCGGGTGGTGTACGAAGACCGGATGGTCGCACAGCAGCACATTGCCGCGGTGATCGAGCAGCTGACCCGCGCCAGGGCCGACGCGGCCTTCGCGCTGGTGGAAAACACGAAGGAGGCGGGCGTGGCCCGTGCCGATCGCATCCTGGCACGCGTGGCCGAGGCGGAAAAGGCGCTCGCAGACTACCTCGCCACGGGCACCACGGCGGAGGAAGTCGACCTGCAGAAGCGCTCGCTGCCGCGCCTGAAGCGGTTCATCGAGGACGGCCTGAAGCCGGCCGCCGCTGAACTCAAGCAAGGCAGCATGGCGACCGCCCGCATGATCATCACCGGCGATGTCGAGGCGCCGTGGAGCGGCTTGCGCGACGCGCTGACCGCCCTCTCCACGCTGCAGGTCGCGGAAGGACGAAAGGAATACGAAGCGGCCATCGCGCGCTACGAGACCACCCGGCTGATCACCCTGGGCGCGACCCTCGCCAGCAGCCTGCTCCTGCTTTTCTCCTGCGTGGTGGTCGGCCGCTCCATCCTGCAACCGGTGAACGGGCTGCGCATGGCCCTGCAGGCCGCGCAGCGCGACAACGACCTCACCGTGCGTGCCCAGGTCGCCAGCCAGGACGAACTCGGGCAGGCGATGCAGGCGTTCAACGGCCTGATGGCGCAGTGGCAGACGACGGTGGGCAAGCTGAAGGAAGACGCCGCCCGCCTCTCGTCCGCGTCCACCAGCGTGGCCGGTGCCACGCGCGAGATTGCAGGGCAGGCCCAGGCGCAGAGCGAAGCCGCCTCGTCGACCGCCGCAGCGGTCGAGCAGGTCTCGGTGAGCATCAGCCAGGTCGCCGACCATGCGTCCGAGACCCAGGGTATCGCGCAGAAGGCGAGCACGCTGTCCGAGACCGGCCGCGAAACCATGCACAAGGCCGCCACCGCGATGACCCGCCTCGCCGGATCGGTGCAGGATTCCGCCCGCCTGATCGAGGCGCTGTCCAAGCGTTCGGCGGAGATCTCGACCATCGTCGACGTGATCCGCGACATTTCGGAACAGACCAACCTGCTGGCGCTCAACGCGGCGATCGAGGCGGCACGCGCCGGCGAGCAGGGACGCGGCTTCGCCGTGGTGGCCGACGAGGTGCGCAAGCTGGCGGAACGCACCGGTGCATCGACCACGGAAATCTCCGCGCTGACCAGCACGATCCAGTCGGAAGTCGCGAGCGCCGTGGCACAACTGCACCAGAGCACGACCCAGGTCGATGAAGGCGTCGGGCTGTCCTCGGAAGTGGAGCGCGCGCTGGCGCAGATCCACGACGGCGCCGGCTCGACCCGGAACTTCGTCGGCGACATCGCCTCGGCCGCGGCCGAGCAGCGCCACGCGAGCCAGGAGATCGCGCGCCATGTCGAACGCATCGCGCGCATGGCGGAGGAATCCAGCCGTGCCATAGACGTCGCCACCGGCGCCGCGCGCGACCTGGAAAGCCTCGCCGACGCAGTGAACTCGCAGGTCAGCCAGTTCCGCGCCTGAACCCAGCGCGGATCGTCACGGGAACTCCAATGTCCGAACTTCTCCAGAGCATCGATGCACGCACCCGGCTCGCCGGCACCAACAAGCTCGAGATCCTGATGTTCTCGCTCGGGCTGGACACGCGCACCGGGCGCACCGAAACCTTCGGCATCAACGTGTTCAAGGTGCGCGAAGTCATGCGCACGCCGGCCATCACCAGCGCGCCCGACATGCCGAGCGCCGTGATCGGCATGGTCAGCCTGCGCGGCGTGCTGGTTCCGGTGATCGACCTGGTGCGCTACACCGGCATGCCCACCGATACCACGCCCGAAGTGATGATCGTCACCGAATACAACGGACGCACCCAGGGGCTGCTGGTGGCGGCGGTGGACACCATCCTGCGCCTGGACTGGGCGAAGATGAAGGTGCCGCCGGCGATGCTCGCGCAGAAGATGGGTGGACTGATCACCGCGGTGACCGAGCTGCCCGACGGCCGGCTGGTGATGATGATGGACGTCGAGAAGGTGTTGTCCGACACCAGCGGCAGCGAGGACGACGACGTCTACCGCCATGTGACGCCGATCGGCAAGGACGACCGCACCGTGTTCTTCGCCGACGATTCCAGCACGGCGCGCATGCAGATATCGCGCACCCTGGACGCGCTCGGCGTGCACCACATGCAGGCCGTCAATGGCCGGCAGGCCTGGGAAACCCTGCAGCGCCTGGCAGACCAGTCGGCCTCGCGCGGCGAATCGCTGTCCCAGAACCTGCAGATCGTGCTCACCGACGTCGAGATGCCCGAGATGGACGGCTACATGCTGACCCGGTGCATCAAGGGCGACTCGCGCTTCAAGGGCGTGAAGGTGCTGATGCACTCCTCGCTGTCCGGCGACTCGAACCAGCAGCTGGGCAAGTCGGTCGGCGTCGACGAGTACGTGTCGAAGTTCGAACCACAGCGCCTCGCCAGCACCCTGACCCGGCTGCTCACCTGAGCCCCGCTGCCAGCCCCCCGCTTCCCCTCACCGCCTTTCACTTTCCGCCCCCGGGTTCGCCCGACCCCGAGCTCCCCCCGTACCG
>JAIENF010000236.1 GCA_019751575.1 Burkholderiales bacterium | reverse complement strand
GCGATCCGACAGGAGATGGGCGCACCGACGCGGTGATAAACTGTCGCCCGATTCATGCAAGTCGAGCGCCGCCCCGGCTGTTCCCCGACGGCCCCGCGCTCCGCTTCGCATCGACGGTGCCGGCCACCGCCGTGCCCCACCCGAAGAGGACCCCTGATGAACTTCGACCTGTCGGAAGACCAGCAGCTTTTCCAGGATGCCGTGCGCGGCTTCGCCGAGCGCCACCTGCGTGCCGATGCACTGAAGCGTGCGCATGCGCCCGAGCATCCCGCCGATGTCGGCCGGTTGATGTCCGAGCAGGGCCTGATGGGCATCACCATCCCCGAGGCGGACGGCGGCCAGGGCGGCACGCTGCTCGACGCGGTGATCGCGATCCAGGAAGTCGCAAAGGTCTGCCCGCGCAGCGCCGACGTGATCCAGGCCGGCAACTTCGGCCCGATCCGGGTGTTCGCCGAGTACGGCACGCCGGCGCAGAAGGAGAAATACCTGAAGCCGCTGCTGCGTGGCGAGACGGTGATCTGCCTGGGCATGACCGAACCCGAAGCAGGCTCGGCGGTCACCGACCTGAAGACGTCGGCGACGCCCGACGGCGACGGCTACCGGATCAACGGCACCAAGGTCTTCAACACCCATGGTCCCTATGCCGACGTCTACCTCGTCTATGTGCGGTACGCCCCCGGCGTCGGCGGCATCGGTTCGGTGCTGATCGAACGCGGCGCCCCGGGCTTCCGCATCGGCAAGACCTCCAGGTTCCTGTCCGGCGAGGAGTGGGCCCAGCTCTACTTCGAGAATGTCCACGTGCCGCCGGAGAACGTGCTGCTCAAGGAAGGCGGCTTCAAGAAGCAGATCGCCGGCTTCAACGTCGAGCGAATGGGCAACTGCGCACGCTCGCTCGCCTACGGCCAGCTGGCCTTCGAGACCGCACGCCAGTGGGCGATGGACCGCAAGCAGTTCGGCCGGCCGCTGTGCGAGTTCCAGGGCCTGCAGTGGCAGTTCGCCGAGCTGAAGATGCGCCTCGATGCAGCCCAGCTCCTGCTCTACCGTGCGGCGCTGTCCGGTGGCGAGTCCGGCATCCCGACCCAGATGGACACCGCGATCGCCAAGCACACCTGCAACCAGGTGGGTTTCGACGCCTGCAACTTCGCGATGCAGGTGATGGGCGGCATGGGCTACAGCGACGAATCCCTGATCGAATACATGTTCCGCAAGACCCGCGGCTGGATGATCGCCGGGGGTTCGCTCGAGATCCTGAAGCAGCGCATCGCCGAGGGCGTTTTCGGGCGCAGCTTCGACCAGCGCCCGCCGAAGGCGGGTTGAACGGCGCGCCGATGAACGAACTCTCGAAGGCCCTGTTCCATCCGCAGCGCATCGCACTGGTCGGTGCGTCCGGCGATGCATCGAAGAACACCGCGCGGCCGCAGCGCTTCCTGCGCAAGCACGGGTACCAGGGCACGATCCTGCCGATCAACCCGGGGCGGCCGGAGATCCTGGGGGAGCCCGCGTTCCCGACGCTGGAGGCCGCGGCCGCTTCGCTCGGCGGGGCCCGGATCGACCATGTGTTCATCATGACGCCGGCGGCCTCGGTCCTGGCACTGGTGCACGAGTGCGTCCGACTGCAGGTGCCGGTGGCCACGCTGTTCAGCGACGGCTTCGCCGAGCGCGGTGACGAAGGCCGCGCGCTGCAGGACGAGATCGTCGCCGTCGCGCGCGCGGGTGGCCTGCGCCTGATCGGACCGAACGCGATCGGCGTGATCGACACGCACGCGAACAGCCCGATCACCGTCAACGCCACGTTCGAAGGCGATGTGCTGCTGCGCGGAAACCTCGCGATCATCTCCCAGAGCGGCAGCATGATGGGCTCGGTGATGTCGCGCGCCCAGGCGCGCGGCTTCGGCTTTTCGCGGCTGGTCTCGGTCGGCAACGAATGCGACATCGGCGTCGGCGAACTGGTCGACCTGATGGTCGACGACCCGAACACCCATGCGATCCTGCTGTTCCTCGAGACCTTCCGCGATGCGCCGGTGCTGGCCGCCGCCGCGCGCCGCGCCCATGCCGCCGGCAAGCCGGTGATCGCCTACAAGCTGGGCCGATCGGAAATCGGCCAGGTACTCGCGGCCTCGCATACCGGGGCCATGACCGGTGCCGACGACACGGCCAGCGCATTCTTCCGCGCCAACGGCATCGTCCGGGTGGGCACGCTCGAGTCGTTGCTCGAGACCGCGCAACTGCTGGTCCGGTTCCCGCCGTCGCGCCGTGCACCGGACGCCCGGCGCAGGGTCAGCGTGGTCACCACCACCGGCGGCGGTGCCGCGACGGTGGTCGACCAGCTCGGCCTGTACGGCATCGAGATCGTGCCGCCCACCGACGAGGTGATCCGCCAGCTGGCCGGGAAGAATATCCATGTCGGCAAGTCGCCGATGATCGACCTCACGCTGGCAGGCACGAAGAAGGAGATCTACAGCGCGGTGCTCGATGCGGTGCTGGCATCCGACAACTGCGACGCGGTGCTCGCGGTGGTCGGCTCCAGCGCGCAGTTCCATCCGCAGCTCGCGGTCGAGCCGATCGTCGGCGCGAGGCCGGGGAAGCCGCTGGTGACCTTCATCGCACCCGCAGCCGACACGTCCCTCGACCTGCTGCGGGCCGGTGGCATACCGGCGTTCCGCACGCCCGAGAGCTGCGCCGATGCCATCCGGTGCTACCTCGACTGGCAGCCCCCGGTCGAGCGCGCCATGGCGATGCCGGACAACCTGGCCACGGTCGGCAGGCTGATCGCTGCCGCCGCCGGCGCGCCGTTGAACGAACGCGACGCGACCGCCGTGTTCTCCGCGCTCGGCATCGCCGCCGCACCCTCGCAGGTGCTGCTCGCTCCCGACCAGGCGTCCACCATTCCCTACCCGGTCGTCGCCAAGGTCCTGTCGCGCGACGTGCTTCACAAGACCGAGGCGGGCGGCGTCGTGCTCGGCATACCGGATGCGGCGCGGCTGAAGGACGCCTATGGCAGGATCCTCGACAACGTGCGCGCGCGGCAGCCGGAAGCGCGGATCGACGGCGTCCTGGTGCAGAAGATGGAACGCGGCCTGGCCGAAGTCATCCTCGGCTACCGCCATGACCCGCTGGTCGGGCCGATGGTCATCGTGGGTGCCGGTGGAACCCTGGCCGAGATCTACAAGGACTACGCGATCCGCTGCGCGCCGGTCGACCTGGCCGAAGCCCACCGCATGATCACCGAAGTCAAGGCGCTGGCGCTGGTGCGCGGCTACCGGGGACTGCCGCCCGGCGACATCGACGCGCTGGCTGCGGCGGTCGTGGCCTTCTCCACGCTCGCCCTCCTCCCGGGCGGGATCGTCTCCGAAGCAGAGATCAATCCACTGCTGGTGAAGCCCGCGGGCGAAGGCGTTGTCGCGGTGGACGGACTGCTGGTCGTGCACTGAACCACGCTGCACGACCGCCTCTGCCATCGGACGCTCCCTTTGGCGCGCGGTGTTTGGTACTCTTTGGTAACCGCATTCACACCGCGCAAGAGGACGGACACGCGTCGAGATGGCAGCACTCCTGAAACGGGGGCCTGAAGAAGTCCAGCGCTGGGTGGATGACCTGCGCTCGCGCCTGTTCGACCCGGTCGTGCACCACGTGCTGCCGCCGCTCGCGGCCGTGCAGGTAGACCGGCCTGCCGCGGACTTCGTCACGCTGCTCGAAAGGAGAGCCCCGGCGCGCGACGACCAGGACCTGCTTGCCCTGTTCGCGATCGCACGCGCCGGGATCCGGCTGTCCCACGTGGTCACTTCGCCGTGGTACTTCGCGTTTGCGCGCGATGTCGGCCGCCGCGCCCGCTGGGCCGCGCGATTGATGGCATCCCGCCGGCCGTTGGCTGCCGGGGACGAGGCACGGGCACGGGCCGACTTCGCGGTGCTGGCGGGAACGCTGTTCGATGGGTCCGAGAACTTCAGCGTGCATGACATCCTCGAGACGCATGCAATCGTGTCCGGGTTGCAGGCCTCGATGGCCCGGCCCGGGGCGCTGGCGCTCTACCAGCTGGCACTCGAACTCTACAGGGAGCGGCCCGCAAGCCTGCGCCTGCTGTCTCGCCTGGCATCCGTGTTCGACATCGAACTGGCGGTGAACCTCGCGCCCCGGCTGTGCGCGGCTGCCCTCCGGTTCCCGTTCCCTGCAATCGCGATGGGCGACCTGATTGCATCGCTCGAGCAGAACCGGCACAAGGTCGACCGGCTGGCCGGGATGAGCGCCGAACGTTTCTTCTCCGCCTGCCGCCTGGACGCCTCGAGTGCCGCCCGCTCTGCCCGCGAGCGGGCGGTGAATGCACCATTCCTCGAAGCCGACGCCTGGGACGAGTCGATCCGCGCCTACTTCGACCGCTACGAAGCGCTGGCCGGCGACGAGGAGCGGCTCCTTGCGTCGATCCACCCGATGCGCCCGGTGCCGCCACCGGCGGCGCTCGACGGGCCACCACTTTTCCAGCCCACCTGGCTGCTGTTCGCCGACGGCCAGGTCGCCGACCTCCGGACGGAAGCCGGCAATCTCACCGAACATGCGCGCTGGGTCGCCGATGCGCTCGGGCTGCTGGACGGCCTCGCGTGGCTGGGCGAGGCTCCAACGGCCGCGTGAGCCGCGACGTACTGCGCGCGACGGGGCCGTCTTCCGCCTGCGTCAGTGCCCGGCGCGCAGCCGTTCCACCGCGTCCCGGTCCCACGCCAGGCCGTTGCCCGGACGGTCCGGCAGGTGCAGCCGACCGTCGATGACGGGGAACGGCTCGGCAAGGAACGCGTCGGCCCAGTCGACATGCTCGACCCAGTGGCGCGTGGGCGTCGCCGCGAGCAGGTGGCCACTGACTTCCGGCATCAGGTGCGACGACATCGGGACCCTGGCCACGGCAGCCACCCGCGCCGCCGCCATCCATCCGGTAACCCCGCCGATGCGCGCGAGGTCGGGCATGACGAGGTCGCATGCGCCGGCGTCCAGCGCGCCGGCCAGTTCATGCACCCCGTTGAAGTTCTCGCCCAGCTGCACCGGCAGGACCAGGTCGCGTGCAAGGGCGGCATGCGCTGCCCAGTCGTGGTGCGCCATCGGTTCCTCGATCCACGCGATGCCTTCGCCCTCCAGCGCCGGGCATCGCCGGTGCGCCTCGTCGGGGGCGAGCGCCTGGTTGTAATCGACCATCAGCGCGATGTCGTCAGGCAGCCGGCGCCTCACGGCGCGCGTGACCTCGATGTCCATTGCCATCGTGCCATAGCCCAGCCGCAGCTTCATCGCCCGGAAGCCCCGCGCACGCAAGGCTTCCGCTTCATCCGCGACCGCATCGGCCCCCATCAGTCCGAGGCCGTTGCTGTTGTAGGCCGGCAGCGGCGCCAGCGATCCGCCGAGCAGCCTTGCGAGCGGCAGGCCTGCCTCCGTGGCCGCCAGGTCCCAGAGGGCGACGTCGATCGCGGACAGGGCCATGCGCGCGGCCCCTGCGACACCGAGGAGCGCGAACCGGCGTGCCAGCCGGGTCGCCATCCCGCACGGGTCCACCTTCTCTCCCGCGATCGACGCCACTGCGTCCTCGACCAGCAGCGCGATCGCGCGTGCAGCCGACGGCCGGTAGCAGAACAGGTAGGCACGGCCGACGGCACCTTCGCGCGTGGTGAGGTCGACGAGCAGGATCGGCGCGCGCCTGACGACGTCCGCGCTGGTTCCCAGCACGTGGTTCAGCGGTACGTCGAGCACCGTGGTGAGCACGGACTCGACATGCAGGTCGGCGACCGGCGCGGCTTCGAGGGAGGGACAGGTCTCGATCAACGTCATCTTCCTTTTTCGTCCGATCGGCCCGCGAGCGTGCCGGTTGACAAGTCGTTGCGGCCGTGAGTTCCGCGCTGTCGAGGCCCGCCTGCGTCGAACGCGGGCAACACGACCGGTTCAGCAGCGACACCGAAAGCCCCGGCCGCGGCACCCTCGCAGGCCTGGCCATCAGGTCGGTGGATCATCCGAGGCCGATCGTGATGTTCGCCGTTGCAACGGCGCGCGCAGCCGGTCCAGCCTGCTGGTCACCGAACGGCCTTGTTGACGTCCCCTGCCCGACGCTTCAGCATCCCGCGGTCCGGGCATCGACGCAGGCCTGACGGCCATCCCGGCAGTCGAGAAAAACGCAGCATCCCGCTGCCAGATACACCCGCAAGATTCCACCAAGACCGCACCAAGACCCCACAAAGACTCCACCGAGGCCCGACACCATGATCACTCGCCGCGACTTCCTGATCGGCAGCACCGCCTTCGCCTCCGCCTACGCTGCAGCCACGATGATGCCGCTGCGCGCCCAGGGCACCCCCAACTTCGGCATGCCGACGCCGCCCGGCGTCGGTTTCCGCAGGATGAAACTCGGCGACTTCGAGCTGGTCGCGCTCAATGACGGCATCATGCGCCGACCGCTGGGCGAAGAGTTCGTGCGCAACGCACCCTTTGCCCAGGTGCAGGAAACCCTGCGCGTGCAGGGCCTGCCGACCGAATACATCGATGTCCCCTACACGCCGTTCCTGGTCGTCGCCGGCAACCGCCGCATCCTGATGGACACCGGTTTCTCGGACAACGGTCCGGCGATGACCGGCCGCCTGCTCGCCAACATGGCCGCGGCCGGCTTCAAGCCGGAAGACATCGACACCGTGCTGATCAGCCACTACCACGGCGACCACATCAGCGGCCTGCGCAACAAGGCGGGGCAGCTGACCTTCCCGCGCGCCCGGATACTGGTACCGTCGGTCGAGCATGCATTCTGGATGGACGACGAGCGCATGGCCGCCGCACCGGCCGGGATGAAGGCAGGCTTCGCCACCGCGCGCCGCGTGTTCACCGGCCTCACCGCAGACCAGCTCTCGACCTTCACGCCCGGTGGAGAGGTGGCCCCCGGGATCACGTCGATCCCTGCCTATGGCCATACGCCGGGGCACACCCTGTACTCGGTGCGCTCCGGCAGCCAGCGTTTCCTGTTCGTCGCCGACCTCACCAACGTGCCGCAGCTGTTCGCGCGCAACCCCGACTGGGCGGTGGTGTTCGACATGAATGCCGACCAGGCGCGCGACACGCGGCGCAAGGTGTTCGACATGATCGTGAAGGAGAACATGCTCGCCGGCGGCTACCACTTCCCGTTCCCCGCCTTCGGCACGATCAGCACGCTCGGCAACGGCTACGAGTTCAAGCCGGTCGCCTGACCCTGTCGGGACGGCGCTGCCTGCCCTTGATCCGGCGGGCGGCGCCACCATCTTCATGGCTCCCGTCGTCCTGCCGGAGCACCCGATGACCGATACGCTGCACCTCGCCTGCCCGCATTGCCCGGCCATCAACCGCATCCCGGCCGGGCGGCTCGGGCAGGCGCCCCGTTGTGGCCAGTGCCACAAGCCGCTGTTCACCGGCACATCGGTCGCGCTGACCGGCGACACCTTCGATCGCCATGTGTCGCGCAGCGACATCCCGGTGCTGGTGGACTTCTGGGCGCCCTGGTGCGGCCCTTGCCGGATGATGGCGCCGCAGTTCGAGCAGGCGGCGGCCCGGCTCGAGCCCGGACTGCGGCTGGCAAAGGTGGACACCGAAGCGCAACCCGCACTGGGCAGCCGGTTCGATATCCGCAGCATCCCGACGCTCGCACTGTTCAGCGGCGGCCGGGAGATCGCCCGAACCCAGAAGGCGGGAGACCTCGGCCCGGGCGCCATCTGGGAAGCGGCCTTCGGCGGCATGGCACCCGTTGCGGGCATCGCCCCGGAGCTGCTGTCCTTCGTGGTGACCGAGGCGGTGCGTCCCTTCCTGGAACGCCAGGCCGAGGACCTGGCGGCGCTCATCAGCGGGCTCCCCTGGCAGGGAAACGTCTGCCCGATTTGCGGCGGCGCGCCGCACATGAGCGTGCTGCGCAAACCCGAAGGCGGCGAGGCCTTCATCACCGCCCATGGCGGCAAGCGCT
>JAIENF010000556.1 GCA_019751575.1 Burkholderiales bacterium | reverse complement strand
ATGGGCGTGCTGGCGACGATGCTGCCGGTGCAGCTGATCATGCAGACCCTCGTCGACGACGACAAGCGCGGCCGGGTGATGAGCCTGTCGACGATGCTGTTCATGGGCATCGGACCGATCGGCAGCCTGCTCGCCGGCGGCATCGCCGAACTGATCGGCCCCCGTCTTGCACTGGCGCTCAACGGCGGGCTGTGCGCGCTGGCGGCGGTCTGGCTGTTCCTGCGCCGCGGCCGGATGCGTGCGGCCATGCGCCCGGTGGTCGAACGCCTGGGGATCCGGACGCCATGAGTGCCGGTGGCGGCCTTTGGTAGAGTAGGGGGATGCCCATCCCCGCACCTGCCCTGCGAGCCCGCTGGCGCCGCCTGCGCATCAGTTCGCTGTCCCCGCGCGACCTGCTGGCGGTAGGCCTGCCCGCGCTGCTGCTGCTCGCAGCCGCCTTCTGGTTCGCCTCCCGGTTCATCCAGCCGGCACCGCCCGGGTCGCTGGTGATGGCGACCGGCAGCGTCGAGGGGGCCTATCACCAGTATGCGCAGCGCTACCGCGACATCCTGGCGCGGAAGGGTTTCGACCTCCAGTTGCGTCCCACCGACGGGTCCACCGAGAACCTCGCGTTGCTCGATGCCGAGGCTGACGGCGTCGACGTGGCATTCGTGCAGGGCGGGCTCGGCGATCCGGAGCGCTCGCCAGGGCTGCTGTCGCTGGGTGGGCTCTACCATGAGCCGCTCTGGGTGTTCCACCGGTTGCCGCAGGACACCGGACGGTTGTCCGATCTGCGCGGCAAGCGGGTGGCGATCGGGCCCGAGGGCAGTGGCACCCGGCCGCTCGCCCTGCAGCTGCTGCGCGCCAACGGACTCGGTCCGGGGCAGGTGCGGCTGTCGTCGCTGACCGGCGCGGCGGCGGTCGAGGCCTTGCGCACCGGCCGGGTCGATGCGGTGGTGCTGATCGCGGCGCCCCAGGCCGGCTATGTCGCGACCCTGCTGCGCGACCCGGCGCTGCGCCTGATGAACTTCGCCCAGGCCGATGCCTATACCAAGAAGTTCCTTTTCCTGTCGAAGGTGGTGTTGCCGCGCGGGTCGATCGACCTGGTGCGCGATCTGCCGCGCCGGGATGTCGTGCTGGTCGCGCCGACCGCGCAACTGGTCGCCCGCGAGGACCTCCATCCGACGCTGCAGACGCTGCTGCTGCAGGCGGCGGCGGAAGTGCATGGCGGCGCCGGCCTGTTCCAGGCGGTGGGCGAGTTCCCGTCGGGCCGGCAGCAGGATTTCCCGCTCAGCAACGAGGCGGAACGGTTCCACCGGGGCGGCCTGCCCTTCCTGCAGCGGATCCTTCCGCTCTGGCTCGCGATCCTGATCGAACGGCTGTGGGTGATGGTGCTGCCGCTGGTGGCGGTCGCCATCCCGCTGTCGCGCATCATCCCGCCGGTCTACAACTGGCGCATCCGGCAGCGCATCCTCGAGCTCTACCGGGAACTGCGGTTGCTGGAGTACGACATCCGGTCGAGCTTCGACCCGGCGAAATCGCTCGAATACGAACAGAAGATCGATGCCCTCGAGGTCGCGGCCTACACGCGGCCGATCCCCCTCGGCTTCACCGACCAGGTCTACCTGCTGCGCCAGCACATCAACCTCGCGCGCGAGACGCTGCGCCAGATGCAGGCCGGCGCGCCCGCGCAGCCGGCGCTGCCGTCCGCGCAGGGGCAGCCCGGCGAGAAGGTGCGCCAGGACGCCGTGACCGTGCCGGACGGGCCGGCCCCGCCCGATCGGACGGGGGCGTGAGATGACGGTCTTCGGCGGAGGCGAAGCGGCACGCGCCACGTTCGTTGCACGCATCCGCGAAGGCAGTGCGCGGGTGTACCGGATCGGCAGCGAGTTCGCGGTGTTGACCGAATTGCCGGGCCGCGGTTGCGACCGGATCGAGTTCCGCAGCGAGACCTTCCTGTCCGGCAGTGCCGCCGTGCTGGTCGGCCACCTGCTCGACGAGATGCGTGCCGTGCGGCGCGGCATCCTTCCGGATGAAAGCCCGGGCATGCTCGAGCGATCGTTGCAGGCGCTGCCGCTCGAAGGGCTGCACGCGACCAGCGCCACCCTTTGGCGCGCGCTGGCGCGGGCCGACCTGATCGAGGCGATCATCGACAGTGCGGCCGGGCAGGCCGACTACACCGCGCGGCGCGTGGCGATCCATACGCCGCACGGGCGCGACAATGCGCCGTACGTCATGCAGCCGGACGGACGCAACCTGCGCATGCTCGCTGTGCCCGGCGTGCGCGTCGCACTGGTCGACCTGCTGCTGCGCGACGCGGCCCAGGACGCCGGTGCCGTGCGCGCCCTCTTCGAACGCAGGGGGAAGCCTGCGCGGACCTGCTGGGTGCAGTTCCGCCGGCAGGCCCCCGTGCTCGCGCAGACGTTCCTCGACCGCTTCGGGCCACCGTTCTTCGGCGAGGTGCGCCGCCAACCTACCGGAGGTCCCCGATGAGCTTCGACGTGATCGTGGTTGGAGAAGGCATCGCCGGCCTCGCGGCGGCACGCGACTGCGCGCGCGCGGGGCTGCGCACCGGCACCGTCGAGCAGATGATGTTCGGCGGGCTGGTGACCAGCATCAATGAACTGATCGACTGGCCGGGCGAGGGCGGTGAAGCCTGTTCCGGCAGCGACCTCGCGACGCAGTGGATCACCGAAGCCGCCGACGCCGGCGTCGAAAGCCTGGGCGGTTGCGCGACCGGGATCGAAGCCGACTCCGCCGGCGTGCTGCTGCACACCGATGCCGGCAGCCACCGCGCGCGCTGCGTGATCGTCGCGTCCGGTGCATCGCGTCGCCCGCTCGGCGTCGCAGGCGAGGACGCGTATGTCGACCGCGGCCTGTCGCATTGCGCCGACTGCGACGGACCGCTGGTCAAGGGCGCCGACGTCGTCGTGGTGGGCGGCGGCGACAGCGCGCTGCAGGAAGCCGCCGTGCTGGCCCACTATGCGCGCACCGTCCATGTCGTGCACCGGGGCACGACGTTCCGTGCGCGGCCTGCGGTGCAGGCGGTGTTCGACCAGGCGTTCGCGGGCCGCGAGGGCGCGCTGTCGATCCGCTGGCAGTCCACGGTGACGGCGATCGAGGGCGAGGACGGCATCGAGGCGGTGCAGGTCACCGGGCCGGGCGGCACCGCGCGGCTGCAGGCGCGTGCGGTCTATCCCTGCGTCGGCCTGGTGCCGAACAGCGGCTGGACCGGGCTGCCGGTGGACGCCGCCGGCGCGATCCTGGTGGACGACCGCCTGGCCACGTCGATGCCGGGCGTACATGCAATCGGGGCCGTGCGTGCCGGCTACGGCGGGCGGCTGGTCGATGCAATTGCGGATGCGGCGATAGCCGCGCGCTTCGTGAAGGAGTCGCTGGAATGCTGAAACTATGGGGACGCCTGACCTCCAACCGCACGCAGAAGGTGCTGTGGACGCTTGCCGAGGTCGGCATCGAGTTCGAGTTCCTGCTGGCCAGTGGCGTGATGGGCCCGGGCGGCCATGTCGCGAAGGGCAACGTGCCGTTCGGCGTCGTCGATACCCCCGAGTACCGGGCACGCAATCCGAACGGTCGCATCCCGACCATCGACGACGAGGGCTACGTGCTCTGGGAGTCGAACGCGATCTGCAGGTACCTGGTGATGCAGTATGCGCCGGAGGCGATGTACGGCAACGACGTGCGCACCTTCGCCTCGGCGACCCGCTGGCAGGACTTCGAGAACAACGAACTGCTGCCGCCGCAGCATGAACTGGTGATGGAGCTTGTGCGGCTGCCGCCGGAGCAGCGCAGCGCAGACAACCTGGCGAAGGCACGGGCGGCATTCGACAAGCGGCTCGAGATCGTCGAGGCCCAGCTCGCGCGCAGCCGCTTCATGGTGGGCGACCGTTTCACCTTCGGCGACATCCCGATCGGCATCCGCGTGCATCGGTGGGTGCTGCTCGAGCCGGTGCGGCCGCCGTTCCCGAACATCGAACGCTGGTATGCAGAGCTGGTGCAGCGCCCGGCTTTCCAGCGTTTCACGGCCGACCCCGCCAACCACGTCGAGGGCTGAGGGCGGCGCGCACGGCGGGTTCGCAGGTAAACTTCGTCGCCCGAACGATCGCGACCACGACGATCGACACCGCATCCAGAGACCTGCCAGGAGGAAGTCCATGAAGCACCTGCAAGCAACACCCCGAGCCGCATCCCGCCTGCCGCTGCTCGCACTGGCATTCGCCGGCGCGGCCCTCGTGCCCTCGATGGCGCTCGCGCAGGCCTGGCCGGTGAAGCCCGTCCGCGTGATCTTTCCGTACCCGCCGGGTGGCGGCACCGACGCGGTCGGCCGGATCGCGACCAATGCGCTGAGCGAACAGCTCGGCCAGACCTTCGTCGTGGACACGCGCCCCGGCGCCAGCGGCCAGATCGGCACCGAAGTCGCCAGCAAGGCGCCCGCCGACGGCTACACGCTGGTGCTGGGCAACGTCGCGCCGCTGGCGATCCTGCCTGCGTCCAATCCGAAGCTGCCCTACGACCCGTTGCGCGACCTCGCGCCGATCAGCCTGATCGCGACCTCCGACTACATCCTGACCGTGCATCCGTCGCTGCCGGTGAAGAACCTGAAGGACCTGATCGCACTGGCGAAGAAGCGTCCGGGCGAGCTGAGCTTCGCGTCGAGCGGCGCGCTCGGCGGCCCGCACCTCGCTGGCGAACTGCTCAACCTGCTCGGCGGAATCAACGTGCTCCATGTGCCCTACAAGGGCAACGGCCCGGCGGTGGTGGCGGTGCTGTCGGGCGAGGCGACCATGCTGTATGGCACCGGTCCGGCGGTCGTTCCGTTCGCGCAGCAGGGCCGCATGCGCATCCTCGCCACCACGGGGCTGAAGCGGACCATCAAGGACGTGCCGGCGATCGCAGAGTCCATCAATGATTTCCAGGTCACCCAGTGGTATGGGCTGCTGGCGCCGGCGGGCACGCCGCGCGAGATCGTCGACCGGCTGGCCAAGGAGATCGCCCGGCTGGTGGCCGACCCGAAGAACGCCGCCGCGCTGGTGAAGCTCGGCGCCGACCCGATGTCGAACAGCCCGGCAGACTTCCGCCGCTTCATCGAGGGCGAGATCGCGCGCTACACCAAGGTGGTGAAGGCCGCCAAACTCTCCGCGCAATGAGCAGGGACGGGGAGCTCGACCCGTTCGAGTTCTTCTTCGACAAGCCGTGGAGCGACGGCCTGCCGGTGGTGACGCCGACGCAGGCGCGACTCGACTGGATGCTCGGCGGCACGCGGCGCGATCCCGCTGAAGTGATCGGGCCGGTGCCGCCCGCGATGAACATCGCCACGGTGCGCGATGTCGCGCTCCACGCGGTGATGGCGGGCTGCCGGCCGGACTACCTTCCGGTCGTGCTCGGTGGCCTTTCGCTGATCCTGCAGGAGCCGTTCAACATGAACGGCGTGCAGGGCACGATGCATGGCGTCGCGCCGCTGATGATCGTCAACGGCCCGCATGCGGCGAAGATCGGGCTGCATGGCGGCAACGGCTGCCTCGGGCCGGGTTTCCGCGCGAACGCGACGATCGGGCGGGCGATCCGGCTGATCCTGCTCAACCTGGGTGGCGGCGTGCCGGGCCTCGCGTCGGCGACGGTGCTGTCCACGCCGCAGCGCTATACCGCCTGCTGGACCGAGAACACGGAACGCAGTCCGTGGGAGACGCTCGCGGTCTCGCGCGGCTACCGCGCGGACGAGGACGTGATCACCTGCGCGATGGTCGAGAGCCCGAGGCTCTGCTATGACGACGTGAGCCAGGAGCCGGTGCGGCTGCTGACCGGCATCGCCGACACGATGGCTGCGATGAGCAGCTGGAACATGCATGTGCGCTCGGACATGGTGGTGGTGATGGGACCGGAGCAGGCGACGGTCTGCGAGCGTGCCGGATGGCCGCGGGCGCGGGTGCACGAATGGCTGCTGGCCAATGCCGGCATGAAGGTCTCGGACATGCGCCGTGGCGGCAACTGGCGCGACGAGCGGGCGCGGAAGATCGGCGTGGACCCGGCCGACGATGCCGCCTTCGTGCCGGTGATCAAGGATGCACGCGACCTGCACCTGATGGTCGCCGGCGGATGGGGCCCGGTCAGCGCGGTCGCGCATGGCTGGGGCGGTGGCAGCCGCGCGGTGCATGGCACCTACCGTACCGACTGATGTCGACGCAATTGCGCAGGGAAGGGATGCAGTGATCGACGAATTCGAATTCTTCCTCGAGAAGCCGTGGTCCGACGGGCTGCCCGTGGTGACGCCCACCGAGGCGCGCCTGGCCCCGTTCCTCGCCGCGGCCGGACGCGACGTCGACGAGCCGATCGGCCGCGTGCCGCCGGCGATGGAGCCGGTCACGGTGCGCATCGCGGCGATCCATGCGCTGATGGCCGGTTGCCGCCCCGAGTACCTGCCGGTGGTGCTCGGCGCGCTGCCGCTGATCCTGCGCGACGCGTTCAACCTGAACGGCGTGCAGGGCACGATGCATGGCGTCGCACCGCTGATGATCGTCAACGGCCCGCATGCCGCGAAGATCGGCCTCAATGGCAGCAACGGCTGCTTCGGGCCCGGCTTCCGCGCGAACGCGACCATCGGACGGGCGATCCGGCTGATGCTGCTCAACCTCGGTGGCGGCATGGCCGGCATTGCATCGGCGACCATCTTCGCGACACCGATGCGCTACACCGCCTGCATCACGGAGAACACCGCACGCAGCCCCTGGGAGAGCCTCGCCGTGTCGAAGGGCTATGCGCCGGAGCAGGACGTGATCACCTGCGCCATGGTGGAGAGCCCGCGCCTGCATTTCGACGACGTGAGCCAGGAGCCCGAGCGGCTGCTGACCGGCATCGCCGACGGCATGGCCGCACTCGGTTCATGGAACATGCACGCGCGCTCGGACATGGTGGTTGCGATGGGCCCGCAGCATGCGACCATCTGTGCGCAGGCCGGCATGGGCCGTGCCGACGTGCACCGCTGGCTGGTCGAACGCGCCGGCCGCACGGTCGGCGACCTGAAGCGCGGCGGAAACTGGCGGCGCGAGCGCGCCCTGCAGTTCCCGATCGCGGTCGACCCGGACGACGATGCCTGTTTCGTCCCGACACTGAAGGACCCGGTCGACCTGCAACTGATCGTTGCTGGCGGCTGGGGACCCTGCACGGCGATCTGCCATGGCTGGAGCGGCGGCAGCCGCGCGGTGCACGGCGCCTATGCCGTTCCCGGCCAATGAATCGAACCCCCATCGGAGGAAGCGAACCATGAACGAACTGCCCTTCATCGACCCGACCGCCGGCGGCAACCGACCGCCGGTCGCCCTCGCACCGCGCCCGATGGACCTCGCCGGCAAGGTCGTCGCGATGATCGACAACACCAAGGAGCAGGGCAGCCTGATCCTGGAGACGATCGCGCAGGTGCTGCGCGATCGCCACGGCGTGGCCAAGGTGATCATCCGGCGCAAGGAGCATTACTCCAAGCCGGCCAGCGACCAGCTGATCGACGAGCTCGCGCAGGAGGCCCACCTGGCCGTCGCTGCCGTCGGTGGGTGAGGGTCCTGCACGTTGTGCAGTGTGCACGACACCGTGGAATTCGAGAAACGCGGCATCCCCGCGACCGTGATCATCACCCAGGCTTTCCGCAACGCCTGCATCTTCCAGTTCCGGTCGAAGGGCATGGCCGGCCATCCCTACATCGAACTGCCGCATCCGATCAGCAACCTCAGCGATGACGAGATGCGCGAAGTGACGCTGAAGGAAGTCGACGCGCTGGTGAAGCAGCTCGTCGCCTGAAGCCTTCGTGCGGCGGCGCTCGCTAGCGCGGCCGCACGAAGCGCAACGCGAACTTGTCGCTGAAGGGCGTCGCCTTGTTGTAGTGCATGTCGCGGGTGTCGGTCGGGTTGCGCCACGCCTGGCTGTCGGCCTCGA
>JAIENF010000701.1 GCA_019751575.1 Burkholderiales bacterium | reverse complement strand
GTCGCCGAGCAGTTTCTCGTCGCCCCCCGGCGCCAGCCCGATGTACTGCTCGCCGAGCAGGCCGGCGGTGTAGATGCTGGCGAACGTGTCGCGCGGAAACTTGTTGAAGCGGCGGTCGATGTTGATGGTGACCACCGCGTTGAAGGTATCCGGATCGTAGTCGATGGTTGCCACGCGGCCGACCACGACGCCCGCGCTGCGCACCGCGGCCTTGGGTTTCAGTCCCCCGATGTTCTCGAAGGTCGCGCTGAGGGTGTAGGTGGGGCCTGCGCGCAGCAGGTCGCCGGCATTGCCTACCTTCAATGCGAGGATCAGCAGCGCGACCATGCCGCCGACCACGAAGAGGCCGACCCAGGCGTCGAGCGACGAGCGTTCCATCAGATCCCCCGGAACATGAGCGAAGTAAGGATGTAGTCGAGAAACAGGATGGTGAGTGCCGACGTCACCACGGTACGGGTGGTCGCACCGGACACGCCTTCGGCGGTGGGCGGCGCATCATACCCTTCGAACACGGCGATCCATGAAATCGCAAAGCCGAACACGAGGCTCTTGATCATGCCGTTGACGACGTCCTCGCGGAAATCGACCGAGCTCTGCATCTGCGACCAGAACGAACCTTCATCCACGCCGAGCAGCACCACCCCCACCAGGTAGCCGCCGTAGATGCCCATCGCCGTGAACATGGCGGTGAGCAGCGGCGTGGAGATCACGCCTGCCCAGAAACGCGGTGCCACGACGCGCGCGATCGGATCGACCGCCATCATCTCCATCGCGCGCAGCTGCTCCGTGGCCTTCATCAGGCCGATCTCCGCGGTGACCGCGGATCCGGCACGGCTGGCGAACAGCAACGCGGTGATCACCGGCCCGAGTTCGCGCAGCAGCGACAGCGCGACCAGCACGCCGAGCGCGGACTCCGAGCCATAGGTCTTGAGCGTCTGGTAACCCTGCAGGCCGAGCACCATGCCGACGAACAGGCCCGACACCAGGATGATCACCAGCGACAGCACGCCGGAGAAATAGACCTCGCGCACCACCAGCCTCGGCCGGCGCAGGCTGACATTCGAATTGAGCAGCGTCAGGCCGAGGAAGCGCGTCGCATAGCCGAGGCGCAGGAAGGCATCGATCGCATGGCGGCCGATGCCCCGGATGGTCAGCAGGCCCTTATCGACCACGTGCGTCCAGCCCCAGCTCGGCGCCGTAGTCGGCGCTCGGATAGTGGAATGGCACCGCCCCGTCCATCTCGCCATGGAAGAACTGGCGCACGTACGGCATGTCCGACGCCAGCATCTCCGACGGCGTGCCGCGCGCGACGATCTGCCCTCCGGCCATCAGGTAACAGTAGTCGAGGATCTTCATCGACTCGCGTACGTCGTGGGTGACCACGATCGACGTCGCGCCCAGCGCTTCGTTGAGGGTGCGGATCAGGTTGCTGATCACCCCCAGCGAAATCGGATCGAGCCCGGTGAACGGTTCGTCGTACATGATCAGGTCGGGGTCGAGCGCGACTGCACGTGCCAGGGCGACGCGGCGCGCCATGCCGCCGGAAAGCTCGCCAGGCATCAGTTTCGCCGCGCCGCGCAGCCCGACCGCATGCAGCTTCAACAGCACCAGGTCGCGCACGATCGGTTCCGGCAGGGAGGTCCGCTCGCGCATCGGGAAGGCGACGTTGTCGAACACCGACAGGTCGGTGAACAGCGCACCGAACTGGAACAGCATGCCCATCTTGCGGCGCAGCCGGTACAGCCCGTCGCGGTCGAGCGAGGCGATCGACTCGCCGTCGACGACCACCGTGCCGGCGGACGGCCGGAGTGCGCCACCGATCAGGCGCAGCAGCGTGGTCTTGCCGCAGCCGCTGCCGCCCATGATGGAGACCACCTGTCCGCGCGGCACTTGAAGGTCGATACCCTTCAGGATGTCCCGACGACCGTAGCCGAAATGCAGGCCGGAGATTTCTACGAAGTTGTCCGAGGACACGCGCGGGCTGGAAGTGGAAAGACGCTATTCTATCCTCTCGCACCTTACCGGTGAGTTACGGGTTCGACAACACTCGCGATGCATCCCGCAGCGGTCGAGTTTTCCGGCGTGAACCGGCAGTTCGGCAGCAGGCGCGCCGCGGCCGATGTGTCGTTCGCCGTGAACGCCGGCGAGAGCGTCGCGCTGGTCGGCGTGAACGGAGCCGGCAAGACGACGCTGCTGCGCTGCATGCTCGACTACTGCCGCGCCGACAGCGGCACGATCCGTGTCTTCGGGGTGCCGAGTACCCGTGCCGAGGCGCGCAACCGGATCGCCTGGCTGCCGGAGCGGTTCTCGCCGCCGTACTACCTCACCGGGCGCGACTACCTGCGCTACCACGCGTCCCTGCGCGGCGCAGTGCACGACGAGGCGGTGGCGATAGCGCAGCTGCAGGCGCTCGATTTCGACCCGGAGGCGCTGGACCGACCGGCCCGCACCTTCAGCAAGGGCATGCTGCAGAAGCTGGGGCTGTCGGCATGCCTGCTCGCCGGGCGCCCGCTGACCGTGCTCGACGAGCCGATGAGCGGGCTCGACCCGCTTGCCCGGTCGCGGGTACGCGCCACCCTCGGCCGCCTGCGCCGGGACGGCACCACCCTGCTGTTCAGTTCGCATGCGCTGGAGGACGTGGCGGCCCTGTGCGACCGGCTGGCGGTGATCCACGACGGACGCCTGGCTTACCTCGGGACGCCGGCCGCCCTCATGGCCGATGCCGGCGAAACCGGGCTGGAACAGGCCTTTCTCCGCTGCATCGGCCACGCGCCCGCATGAGACGATAGCGGCGCAGATGACGTCCCCCTCCTCCCTTCCCAAGATGGCGCCAGCCGACCGCAAACCCGACCTGCTGATCGTGGACGACGATCCGCTGATCACGGACACCCTCGACTACTCGTTGGGCAACGACTACCAGGTGATGGTCGCCGCCTCGCGGGCGCAGGTCCATGCGCTGCTGCGCCAGCTCGACCGGGTCCCGGGGCTGGCACTGATCGACCTCGGCCTGCCGCCGTCCCCGCACCGCCCGGACGAGGGCTTCCGGCTGATCTCGGAACTGCTGGCGGCGTCGCCGACGATGAAGATCATCGTGCTGTCGGGACAGAACGACGAGGCGAACGCACGGCATGCCCGCGCGATCGGGGCGATGGAATTCGTGCCCAAGCCCTGTCCGCCCGACCGGCTTCGCGCCTTGCTGGCGCAGGTGAGCCGTGCGCCGGCGGCAGAGTCCGCCAACGATCCCGACCGGGCGATCATCGGCGCGAGCCCTGCGATCGAGCGGCTGCGCCAGCAGATCGCCCAGTATGCGGCCGCGCCGTTCCCGGTCCTTATCGAGGGAGAGTCGGGCAGCGGCAAGGAGCTGGTCGCGCGTGCGCTGCACATGCGCAGCGGGCATGCGGCGCGCCCGCTGGTCGCGCTCAACTGCGCCGCGATCGCGCCCACCCTGGTCGAACCCACGCTGTTCGGCCACGCTCGCGGCGCGTTCACCGGCGCCACCGGCGCCCATGCCGGCTACTTCGAGGACGCCACCGACTCCACGCTGTTCCTCGACGAGATCGGCGAGCTGCCGATCGAACTCCAGTCGAAGCTGCTGCGCGTGCTGGAAGACGGTGAATTCCAGCGCGTCGGCGAGACCACCAGCCGGCATTCGAATGCCCGGGTGATCGCCGCCACCAACCGCGACCTGCGCCAGGAAGTGAAGGCCGGCCGCTTCCGGGGCGACCTGTACCACCGGCTTTCCGTGTTCGCGATCACCGTGCCCCCGCTGCGCGACCTGGACGAAGACCGGCTGCTCCTGCTCGACCATTTCCGCAGCCGCTACGCCACGCCGGCCGGCAGTGCGGGCCGCGAGCCGTTCGCGCTCGACGATGAGAGCCGCCGCATCTGGATGCAGTACGGATTCCCGGGCAACGTGCGCGAACTCCGCAACATCGTGATCCGGCTGTCCACGAAGTATCCGGGGGCGCAGGTGACGCCGGCGCAACTGCTGGCGGAGATGGATGTCGAGGCAGCGGTCGCCGGTCCCGTGTCCGTCCCGCCGATCTCCGGCCGGCCTGACGCGTCCGGCGACTCGGGATCGATCGAGTCGGCCCGCCGCCACCTCGCCAGCGCACGGCAGGTCGACCTCGACCAGTTGCTGCACGAATGGGAACAGAGCTACATCCAGGCCGCGCTGTTCCTGACCCACGGCAACCTGGCCCAGGCTGCGCGGCTGCTCGGACTGCGCCGCACCACGCTGTACAGCCGGATGCAGGCGCGCGATCGCGGAGCCGACTGATGTACCACGACTTCTTCGGGCTGCGCGAAGCGCCCTTCCGCATCACGCCGAACACCGACTTCTTCTTCGGTGGCGGCAACCGCGGCGCCATCCTCGATGCCCTGCTGTATGCGATCGGCCAGGGCGAAGGCATCGTGAAGGTGACCGGCGAAGTCGGCAGCGGCAAGACCATGCTCTGCCGGATGCTGCAGGCGCGGCTGCCGGCCGACGTGCTCGGCATCTACCTCGCCAACCCGAGCGTCTCCCCGGACGAGATCCTGCACGCGATCGCACATGAACTCGAACTGCCGCTGCCGGCCGGCTCCGGCCGGCTCGAGGCGATGCAGCGCCTGAACGCATTCCTGCTCGAATGCCACGCCGGGCAACGGCAGGTCGTGCTGTTCGTCGAAGAGTCGCAGAGCATGCCGATCGCGACGCTCGAAGAGATCCGCCTGCTCTCGAACCTCGAGACCGACCGCCACAAGCTGCTGCAGATCGTGCTGTTCGGCCAGCCGGAACTCGACGCCCTGCTGCGCAAACCCGAGATCCGGCAGCTTCGCGAACGCATCACCCACAGCTTCACGCTCGCACCACTGTCCGCCGCCGACATCGGCCTCTACCTCAACTTCAGGCTGCGCGCGGCAGGCTACAAGGGCCCGGACGTATTCGGGCCGGCGGTCGTGTCGCGCATCGCTCGCGCATCGGCCGGCCTGACCCGCCGGGTGAACCTGCTCGGCGACAAGACGCTGCTCGCCGCGTTTTCCGAGAACACCCATGCAGTCGCGACCCGGCATGTGAGGGCGGCGATCCGCGACAGCGAGTTCGCGCAAGGCGACGCAGCCACCGGCGCGGGCAGGGCCTGGCCGGCGATCGCGGCCGGGCTCGCTGCGATGCTGGCGATCACCGCCGGCGCCTGGCTGCTGGCGAGCAGCCGGGAACCGCCGGCCCTGGTGATCGGCACCGGCGCCGATGCGGGCACGGCCGAGCCGTCGTCTTCGACGGCACCCGCATCCCCGGCCCCTGCGCCTGCGGTCTCCGCCCCGCCCGCCGCTGCCCCTCCGATCGATGCCCCTCCGGTCGCCGCCCCTCCGGTCGCTGCACCTCCGGTCGCTGCTGCTGCCGCCCCCGTGGCAGAGCCCGAAGCACCCCGCCAGCCGCCGACGACGCCGGCAGGCAGCCTGCTCGCGTCGAGGCTCGCCGCCACCGGCGAATGGCTGAAATCGGCAGAGCCGACCCGGGTGACCATCCAGTTGATGGGTGCGCCCAGCGAAGACCAGCTCGACCGGCAGTTGCGCGCACTTTCGCGGCAGGTGACACCCGACCTGCTGTTCGTGATCCGCACGCGGGCCGGTGACCGGCCATCGATGACCGTGTTCTATGGCGACTTTGCCAGTCGTGCCGAGGCAGTGGCTGCAATGCAGACCCTGCCGGTCGCGCTGCGCACGTTTTCGCCTCACCTGCGGACGGTGCAGGGCATCCGGACCGAACTCGGCGCGCCCGGGAGTTGACAGGGTTTCTAGTTAACCGCAGCAAATCATTGAAATATATTGCAATTGGCTGTAACCTGAATGATGGGATGACGCTCGCTCGTCCGCGCGCGCCGTCCTGAGTCAGTCCATATCCCCCCCTCAGCCCGGACCCCGTGACCCAGAGGACCCGCAGATGAACGCGCCGAGCCATCCCCAGCGGCAAACGATCGCCGAGGCGAGGGCCCTGCCGCGCCTGGCTTCCGCGCTCGCTGTCGCCCTGCTCGCCGCAGGCTGCACCACGCCGGTGAAGGTGAAGCCGGAACTGCCGCAGTCGCAGGGACACCTCACCACGGAACGCGAGAAGGCCCCGGTGGCAGACGTACCGGCGCCGGTCCGGATCACCGGTCTCGTCCCGCCGCCGAAACCGGCGGAAAAGGTCGCCACCTACAGTGTGGTGGTCAGCGACGTCCCGGTCCGCGAACTGCTGCTGGCCCTGGCACGCGATACCCGGCAGAACATCGACATCCACCCCGGCCTCACCGGCCGGGTCACGCTGAACGCGATCAACGAGACGCTGCCGGCCATCCTCGAGCGGATCGGCCGCCAGGTCGACATGCGCGTGCGCACCGAAGGCGCCACGATCATCGTCCAGCCGGACACGCCGTTCTTCCGCGTGTACCGGGTCAACTACGTGAACATGCAGCGCGACACCGTCGCGACCATCGGCGCTTCGGGGCAGATCGGCGGCCAGCAGGGCGCAGCGGGTGGCCCGGGTGCCGCCGGCGGGGGGGGTGCGGCCCCCGGGCTCGGTGGGGCGGCAGGTGCCGGCGGCGCGGTGAATGCCTCGGCGACGCTGGTGCGCACGACCTCGCAGACGAATTTCTGGGAGACCCTCCGCGACAACGTGCGGGCGATCCTGAGCTCGTCGCGTGCACAGGCACAGACCGCCGAAGACCGCGCGCAACGCGCCGAACAGGCGCGGCAGCAGCGCGATGAACGCCTGGCACAGGCCGAGGCGGTGAGCCGTGCCGGTGCAGCATCGACGACCCTGTTCAACACCGTGTTCGGGCAGTCGACCCCGCAGCAGCAGTTGCCGAACGACGTGCGCGACAGCGTGGTGATCAACCCGCTCGCCGGCACGGTCAACGTGCTGGCCACCGAGCGGCAGCACCAGCTCGTGCAGCAGTATCTCGACGGGGTGACCAGCGCCGTCAGCCGCCAGGTACTGATCGAAGCCACGATCGCCGAGGTCCGCCTGAACGATGCCTACCAGGCCGGCGTCGACTGGAGCCGCCTGCGCGGCTTCGGCGGCTTCTCGATCCAGCAGCAGCTGATCGGCAGCAACCTCGGCGCGCCGCCGCTGGTATCCATCGGCTACACGTCCGATTCCGGCAACGTCGTCTCCGCGATCAAGCTGCTGCAGCAGTTCGGCAACACGCAGGTGCTGTCGAGCCCGAAGATCATGGCGCTGAACAACCAGACGTCCATCCTGCGGGTGACCGACAACTTCGTCTACTTCCAGGTCGAGGCGCAGCAGGGTGCGGTGACCGCAGGCGGGACGATCCAGCCGACGGTGTTCAACACCACCGCGCAGACGGTCCCGGTGGGCGTCGTGCTCGCGGTGACGCCGCAGATCAACGACAGCGGCCAGGTCACGCTCACCGTGCGCCCGACCATCACCCGGGTGACAGGTACCGTCGCCGACCCGAACCCCAGCCTGCGCCAGGGCGTGGCGCCGATCCAGAACCTGGTGCCGGTGATCCAGACACGCGAGCTCGAGTCGGTGCTGCAGGTGATCAGCGGCCAGACGGTGATCCTCGGCGGCCTGATGCAGGACGATGTATCGCGCAACCGCGACGGGGTACCCTGGCTGTCCAGGCAACCGGGCATCGGCGACCTCTTCAGCTTCCGCAACGAGCGGGCGACCAAGACCGAACTGGTGATCTTCATCCGGCCCACGGTGGTCACCAACCCGTCGCTCCAGAGCGACGAGCTGAAGTTCTTCCAGCGGTTCCTCCCGCAGGGCGATGCCGGCCCGTCCCCCAGGCCTGTCGGCGCGCCAGCGGCCAGCGTGCGCGCCGCGCCGGCGAACTGAGACCAGGCTGCCGCTGCCATGAGTCTGTTGATGAAGGCCCTGCAGCAGGCTG
>JAIENF010000367.1 GCA_019751575.1 Burkholderiales bacterium | reverse complement strand
AGCGTGTCTGCGTTGAGCCGGGCGACCACCGGGGCCGGGGTGTTCGCGGGCGCGAAGATGCCGATCCAGAAATTCAGTTCGAAGCCGGGCAGGCCGGCCTCGATCATCGTGGGTACGTCGGGCAGCACCGGCGAGCGTACGCTGCCGGTCTGCGCGAGCGGCCGGATGCGGCCGGCCTTGATGTGCCCCGAGGCGGAGATCAGGCTGTCGAAGATCAGCGGCACGCTGCCCGAGATCACCTCGGGATATGCGGCGGCGACGCCCTTGTAGGGGACATGGACCATGTCGATGCCGGCCATGGTGTTGACCATCTCGCCCGCCAGGTGGAACACCGTACCCACGCCGGAGGACGCGAACGACAGCGGGCGGGTCTTCGACAGCGCGATCACGTCCTTCAACGTCCTGACCGGCAGCGCGGCGGTGGCTGCCATCACGTTGGGCGCGGTGGCGACCATGCTGATCGGCGAGAAGTCCTTCAGCGGGTCGTAGGGCAGCTTGCGATACACGCTGGGCGCGATCGTGTGGGTGGAAAGGTTGCCGATGCTGATCGTGTGGCCGTCGGGGTTGGCCCTGGCCAGCAGGTCGGTGCCGATGGTGCCGCCGGCGCCGCCGCGGTTGTCGAACATCACCGGCTGGCCGAGGGTTTCCTGGAGCCGGGCGCCGACGGTGCGCGCGACGATGTCGGACACGCCTGCGGGTGCGAACGGCACGATGAAGCGGACCGGCCGGTTCGGGAAGGGGTCTGCCTGCGCATGGACCATGGCGGGTGCGACGGCCGATGCCGCGGCGATGCCGAGCACGGCTGCTGCGTTCGCGAACGGGGCACGCACGGGCGCGTGAAGTGCCGGCTTGCGGGTCGTTGCGTTCATCGCGTTCATTCCGGCTGGATCTTCGCGGCCTTGACGATCTCGCCCATCCGCTTGAGGTCGGTCTTCACCGCCGCGAGCAGGTCGGCCGGGGTGCCCGGAGTGACCTCCGAACCCTGCGCCGCCATCTGGTCGCGCACCTCGGGCAGGGTCAGCACGCGATTGACCTCCTTGTTCAGCCGCGCGGTGATCGCGGGCGGCATCCCGGCCGGGCCGAACATCGCGATCCACAGGGTGATCGCATAGCCGGGCAGGCCGGCCTCCGCCATCGTCGGCAGGTCTGGCAGTGAGCCGACGCGTTTCGGCGTCGTCACGGCGAGCGGCCGCAGCTTTCCAGCCTTCAGGTGCGCCGTCATCGACAGCACGCTGTCGAAGATCATCGGCACCCGTCCGCCGAACACGTCGGGGTAGGCCGCCGACGCGCTCTTGTAGGGGACATGGGTGAGCGTGACGCCGCCCATCGCGCCGAGCATCTCGCCGGCCAGGTGCGAGGTGCTGCCGATGCCCGAGGAGGCGAACGACAGTGCGCCCGGCTTCGCCTTCGCGTAGGCGAGCAGTTCCTTCACCGACTTCACCGGAAGCTCCGGGTTCACCGCCAGCACGGTCGGCGTGATCGCGACCATGCCGATCGGCGTGAAGTCCTTCAGCGGGTCGTACGGCAGCTTGCGGTAGAGGTAGGGCACGATGGCATGCGTGCCGTTGCTGCCGAGCAGGAGGGTGTGGCCGTCGGGCTGCGCCTTGGCCACGATGTCGCTGCCGATCGAGCCGCCCGCGCCGCCGCGGTTGTCGACGATGATCGGCTGGCCGAGGCTTTCCTGCATGCGGCCCGCCAGCGTGCGGCCGATGATGTCGGACACGCCGCCCGCCCCGAACGGGACGACCATGCGCACCGGCCGGTTCGGGAAATCCTGGGCGGCGACGGGTGCCGCGGCCATGGCCACGGCCAGGCCGGCGATGCCGGCGCAGAGGACGACGGGAACGGCGAAGGACCTGCGTGTCACGTATGTCTCCTGGTTGCGAACGGGTGATCCGGCACGGGCCGAAGGCGGGGGTCGGTGCTGCCGGTCAATCGGGCTGTACCTTGGCCTGCCTGACCAGCTTGCCCATCAGGGCGATGTCGTTCTTCAGCAGCACGGCGAGTTGCGCCGGGCTGCCGGGAAACACTTCCGCCCCCTGCGCGGCGAACGCGTCACGCACCTCGGGCAGCTTCAGGCTCCGGTTCACCTCGTCGTTGAGGCGCGCGATGATCGGTGCCGGCGTGCCGGCCGGCGCGAACAGCGCCTGCCAGAAGGTGACGTCGTAGCCGGGTACGCCGGCCTCGGCCATGGTCGGCACGTCCGGCAGCAGCGCACTGCGCCGCGCACCGAGCATCGCCAGCGGACGGATGCGCCCGGCCTTGATGTGCGGCATGGCCGAGATCACGCTGTCGTAGACCAGCCCGATCTGGCCCGAGGCCACCTCGGGGTAGGCGGCGGCCAGCCCCTTGAACGGGACATGCACCGTGTCGATGCCGGCGAGCAGGTTGAACAGCTCGCCGGACAGGTGGAACACCGCGCCGATGCCCGACGAGGCGTAGCTGAGGCTGCCCGGCTTCGCCTTCGCCAGCGTGATCACGTCCTTCACCGAGCGCACGTCGAGCTTCATGCTGGCACCGACCAGGTTCGGCGCGACCACCACGGTGCCGACCGGCGCGAAGCCGGTGACCGGGTCGTAGGGGAGCTTGCGGAACACATGCGGTGCAATGGCATGGGTGGACAGGCTGCCGAGCAGCAGCGTGTAGCCATCGGGCGTCGCCTTCGACACCACGTCCGAGCCGATGGTGCCGCCGGCGCCGACCCGGTTGTCCACGATCACCGTCTGCTTCAGCGACTCGCCGAGCCTCGCCGCGATCGAGCGGCCGATGATGTCCGAGACGCCCCCGGACGGAAACGGGATGACGAAGCGGAGCGGGCGTTCAGGATAGCCGGCCGCTGCGGACACGCTGGCGGGCAGTGCCGGCAGCATGCAGGCGATGAACGCGCCGAGCAGCCCGGCTGCCGGGAAAGGGGACCGTCGCTGCGGCGTGCATCGGTGCATCGTGGCGGAACCTGCGTCGGGGCGATTGACCGCCCTGCACGTGCAAGTCCCGTGCCATCGGCCTGGCCGCGGTGCCGGCCGCCGGCCATGGGCCGTTCAGCGTGCGATGCCCGCCGCGCCGCGCCCCGGAAAGGTGCGCGGCCGCGCGCTCCGGCCCCGAATCAGGAAGCGCGCGGCGGCGCGACGCCGATCAGGCTGTCCCGGGTGACAAGCGCAGCCAGTTCCGCCTCGCTCATCTTCTCGGTGCCGGCCGGCCGCATCGGCAGCACGATGAAGCGCAGGTCTGCGTTGGAATCGTGCACGTGCACCTCGACATCGTCGGGCACCACCGAACCGAACTCGGCCAGCACCTTGCGTGGTTCACGCACCACGCGCGACCGATAGGCCTTGTTGCGGTACCAGGCCGGCGGCTGGCCGAGCAGCGAACGCGGGTAGCACGAGCAGAGGGTGCAGACGATCACGTTTCGCACCGCCGGCGTGTCCTCGACCACGGTGAGCGAGGCTTCGGTGACCGGGATGCCCAGGGCCGCCGCTGCCGCCTTGCCGTCCGTCAGCAGGGTCTTGCGGAACGCCGGGTCGACCCAGGCGCGCGCGACCAGCTTGCCGCCCAGCTGGATCGTCTTGCTTTCCATCAGCTCGATCTGCTTTCGAACCTCGCGCGCGGCGAACACGTTCTGCTCGATCAGCATGTCGCGCATCACGTCGGAGGCGACCTCGAACCAGCGCGAGCGCTCGTCGCCGAAGTCCGGTGCCGGGGCGTGCGGATCGACGCCGTCCGGGTGTGCGTGGTCGTGCGGATGTGAATGGGGATGCGGATGATCGTGCGGCATGTCGTTCACGCTTTCTCGAGCCAGTGCTCGTAGACCTCGATGTGCAGCTTGTCGTGCGCCGGGCCCTGGTAGTCGGGCCAGATATGCCGCTGGTCGAACACCACCCGGTAGCCGTTCACCGCAGGTCCGCCGCAACGGCCGTAGGCGAGGTCTTCCGGGTTGAGCACCTTGCCGGTCCATTCGGTCACCACGCCCACCTTCTCGCGGATGTACCAGGGCGTGCGCATGTGCCCGGTCTTCGGCAGGTCGAGCACGCGCACGCGATCGCCTGCCGAGAAGCGGTGGCCGGTGTTGATGGCGACGGTCGCAGTCATCGGTTGCTCCGGTTACTTCGCAGGCGCGCCGGCGGCGCGCTGCTTCATGGCGGCGTCGACACGCTGCATGAACGCCTCGCGGTCGATCAGGCCCTTCTCGGTGAGGATGTCGAGCATCGCCTCGAGGCGGCGCTCGTAGAAGTTCAGCGTGGTGTACTTCTCTTCGCCGAAGCTCTCGAACGCGCGGCGCATCTCGTCGACGGTCACCATGCGGCGCAGCGGATCGCCGAGCAGGCCGCGCATCGCCTCGTTCTGCTTGTGCCAGAACTCGATGGGTTCCTCTGCGGGATCGATCTCGCCGGCGGTGAGTCCGCCGATGTCGTGGTAGCCGCAACGGCCGGGTGTTGTGGTGGGATTCGCGGGGGAGGAGGGTGTCGTCATGGTGGGAGAAATATAGCCCAATCCCGCCTTCGCATACACTTTGCGGATGTCCGGCCTTCCTGACTCCGCCCCCGTTCCCGCCACAGCGTCCATCGGTACCCGCGAGCCGCTCGCCCGGGTCGAGGCAGGCCTGCCTGCGGCCTGGTACCTCGACGAAGCCCATCACCGGCGCGAGCTCGAACGGGTCTGGAACGGCAGCTGGATCGCGGCTGCCCGCTGCGACGAGGTGGGCATGCCCGGCGACTTCCGGGTGGTGGACATCGGCGAGCAGTCGGTGCTGCTCACCCGACACGACGATGGCGGACTGCGCGCGTTCCACAACATCTGCCGCCACCGGGGCTCGATCCTGTGCACCGAGGCACAGGGCAGGTTGCGCGGCGGGCGCATCGTCTGTCCGTACCATGCATGGACCTACGACCTCGACGGCCGGCTGCAGTCGACGCCTCGCCGGATGCCGACCGGTGATTTCGACCCCGCCGACTTCGGCCTGTTCCCGGTGGCAGTGGACACCTGGGGCGGGTTCGTGTTCGTCCACCTGGGCAGCGGGCCGGTGCAGCCGCTGTCCGAAGCGCTGGGCTGGATCCCGTCGACGTTCGCAAGCCATCGGCTCGATGCACTGGTGAGCGGCCATCGCAGGGTCGTCGACGTGCAGGCCAACTGGAAGCTCGTGTGCGAGAACTTCTGCGAGTGTTTCCACTGCCCGCCGGTGCACCCGGAGCTGTGCCGCGTCGTCCCCGCCTACCGCGAGGGCGGCGCCTGGGGGCTGCGCCGCGACGAACAGGGTCGACCGATCCCGGAAGCGAGCGCGGAGTACCGGGCGGGCGCCCGCACGCTGACGCTGGACGGCACCGCGCGCGTGCCGCCGTTCGCCGGCCTCGACGAGGCGCAGCGCTCGACCCTGTACATGCCTGCGCTGTTGCCGCCCAACCTGTTCCTCAACGTGCACCCGGACTATGTCAATTCGCACCTGATGTTCCCCACCGGCCCGGGATCGGTGCGCATCGTCTACGACTGGCTGTTCGAGCCGCAGGCGCTGGCCGACCCGGCCTTCGATCTCGAGCACTACGTGGCGCTGTGGCGGGTGACCAACGGGCAGGATGCGCGCAATTGCGAATGGCAGCAGCGCGGCATCCGTGCGCGCGTCTTCCAGCATGGCGTGTTCATGCCGCAGGAGTTCGATTGCCACCGGTTCGCCGGCTGGGTGCGCGACACGCTGGCGTCGGCCACCACCGGCCAGCGCCCGATCTGATGCGGGCGGTGCTCAGTCGGGCTGGATGCCTGCCGCCTTGACCACCTTCGACCACTTGGCGATCTGCGACTTGATGTAGGCGGCGAATTCCTGCGGCGTGCCGCTGACCAGGTCGGTTCCCTGTGCCGCGGCCTTCTCGCGCGTCTCGGGATGCTTCGCGATCTCGGCCAGTTCGCGGTTGACCCGCGTGATGACCGCCTGCGGCATGCGTGCCGGCCCGAGCACGCCGTTCCAGGCACTGACATCGAAGCCGGGCAGTGCCGCTTCCGAGATGGTCGGCACGTCGGGCAACGCGCTGGCCCGGCTGAGGCTGCCGACGCCCAGTGCCCGCAGCCGCCCGGCCTGGATGTGCGGGATCGCGGCCGGCACCGTGGAGAAGCTCATCTGGATCTCGTTGCCGAGCAGGGCGGTGAGTTGCGCGCCCGTTCCCTTGTAGGGCACGTGGACGATGTTCACCTTCGCCATCAGCTTGAACAGTTCCCCGGCGAGGTGCGCGGATGCGCCCGTGGAGCCGGCGCCGTAGTTCATCTGGCCGGGGCGGGCCCGCGCCTGCTCGATCAGTTCCTTCACCGACTTCGCCTGCACCTGGGGTGAGACCAGCAGCACGCTGTGCGTGAGCGCGACCAGCCCGATCGGTGCGAAGTCATTGAACGGATCATAGGGCAGCCGGCTGTGCATGCTCGGCAGCACCGAGTGGCTGGTGTGCGTGAACAGCAGCGTGTAGCCGTCCGCGGGTGCGCGCGCGACCAGCTCGGATGCAATCATGCCGCCGCCGCCGGCACGGTTGTCGATCAGGACCTGCTGGCCGAGCTGGGTGGCGAGCCTGGCCGCGTACATGCGCGCCAGCAGGTCGGTGCTGCCGCCGGGGGCCGATACCGCCACCATGCGGATCGGCTTGTCCGGCCAGGCCAGTGCCGCGCTGGCGCCGCAGGCGATCGTGATGCCCGCCAGCAGGCGGGCGACGGGGAAGGCAGGGAAGCTGCGGGGCATCGGGTGGGCAGGTTCGTCGGACAGGCCCCACTCTAGCGCGCACGGTCGGTGCTGGCTACTGGCGCCCGGGGGTTTGCTATCCTCCGCCCGGCACGATCCACCACGCGGGAAACCCGATGATCATCCGATGAGCGTCCGCATCGACAAGTGGCTCTGGGCCGCGCGGTTCTACAAGACTCGGACGCTTGCCCAGGACGCGGTCGCCAGCGGGCGCATCCGGATGAACGGCGATCGGGTCAAGCCCGCGAAAGAGGTCCGGCCCGGCGATGCGATCGACATCCGGATCGGCGAGTACGAGTGGTCGGTCGTGGTGGCCGGGCTGGCCGACAAGCGCGGATCGGCGGACGTGGCACGGACGCTGTACGAGGAATCCGCCGACAGCATCGCGCGCCGAGCCGCCCAGGTGGCGGACCGCAAGGCGACCATGGCCGGTGCCTGGGGTGGACGTACCGGTCGGCCGACCAAGCGGGATCGGCGCGAGATCGATCGACTGCACGGGGACGACGCATGATGCCGTTTCGGCTTCGGTTTCGCCTTCGGCTTCGGCTGCTGTCCGGCTGCATCCTGTGCCTGCTGGCATCGATGGCCATCGCGCAGCCGCCCGAAGCCGCCCCGGCTTCCGGCCCGGCGACAGCCCCGCTGGCCACCGAGGCCCAGGGCACCCAGGGGCCACTCCCGGCGGCGGCGCGGCCGAGGATCGGTCTCGTGCTGTCGGGCGGCGGTGCCCGCGGCGCCGCCCATGTCGGGGTGCTGAAGGTACTCGAGTCGATGCGCATCCCGATCGACTTCATCGCAGGTACCAGCATGGGCTCCATCGTCGGCGGTGCGTTCGCATCGGGCACCAGCATCGCCGAGATGGAAGCCGTGCTGGGCAAGCTGAGCACCGCTGCATTGCTGGTCGATCGGCCGGAACGCATCGACCAGCCGATCCGGCGCAGGCGCGATGACCTCACGCCCTATATCGGCCCGGAGTTCGGCGTGTCGGGCGGCGGGCTGCGCCTGCCGCGGGGTGCCGTGTCCGGCGTGGCACTCGAAGCGGTGCTGCGCGGGCTCGTGCGCGCGCGCGGCATCGATCATTTCGACCGTCTTCCGATCCCGTTTCGCGCGATGGCAACCGACATCGAGAGCGGTCGCCACGTGGTGCTGTCGCG
>JAIENF010000237.1 GCA_019751575.1 Burkholderiales bacterium | reverse complement strand
ATCCCGCTCGGGATCATGCTGCTCGGCATCGGCAACGCCACCGCGATCTTCATCGTGTTCGTCGGCGTGTACTTCCTGCTCACGCTGTCGACGGTGGCCGCGGTCGGCTCGGTCGATCCGCGGCTGATCAAGACCGCGCGCACCTATGGCGCCTCCGAGCGGCAGGTCTGGCAGTGGGTGATCTTCCCGGCGGTGCTGCCGCAGGTGTTCATCATGCTGCGCATCAACTTCTTCGCCGCCTGGATGGCAGTGCTCGCCGCCGAGATGGTCGGCCTGAAGAATGGCGTCGGCATGATGGTCATCCTCGGCCGCGAGATGTTCAACGGCAACCTGATCATGCTCGGCATCTGCATCGTCGGCATCGTCGGCTATGCGGTCGATTCCTTCCTGCTGTTCGTGCAGCGCAAAGTGCTTTGGTGGAAGCAATGAGCTCGTTGACCTGTGCCCATGTCGGGAAGACCTGGCCGTCGAACGACGGCCTGGCGGTCGAAGCACTGCGCGACATCTCGCTGTCGGTGTCTTCTGGCGAATTCGTCGCATTGCTCGGCCCGTCCGGCTGCGGCAAGAGCACGCTGCTGGAACTGATCGCCGGGCTCGAGCCGATCACCTCGGGCGAGGTCCGCATCGACGACAGCCCGGTCATCGGCCCGAACCCGAACGCGGTGATGGTGTTCCAGGAACATTCGCTGTTTCCGTGGCTGAACGTCGAGGACAACGTCGCGTTCGGCCTGAAGATGAAGGGCGTCGACCCGGCCGAGCGGCGACGGCGCGCGGGCGAGGTGATCGAGCGGGTGCGCCTTTCGAAGTTCGCCAGGCACTTCCCGCACCAGTTGTCGGGCGGCATGAAGCAGCGGGTGGCGATCGCGCGCGCGCTGGTCGGCAACCCGGCGTTCATCCTGATGGACGAACCGTTCGCCGCACTCGACTTCCAGACCCGCGTGCTGATGCAGCAGTTCCTGCTCGAGATCTGGTCGGGCTTCCGCTCGACCATCCTGTTCGTCACCCACCAGATCGACGAGGCGGTGCTGCTGTCGGACCGTGTCGTCGTGTTCAGCGCCGGTCCCGGGCGCATCCTCGAAGACATGCGCATCGACCTGCCGCGCCCGCGCAGCTATACCGATCCCGCGTTCAACGATTACCGGATGCGCCTGACCGCGCACATGGAACGCGAGGTGATGCGCACCCAGGAGGCCGAGTTTGGCGCAGCCTGAAGCGGCTTCCCGGCCCGTGCCCGCATCGGAGCCAGGCCGGGGGGTACCGCTCCCTGCCGACGGAAACGTCACGCCACTGGAAATGAGCGACCTGTTCGATCGGCAGGGTACCGACGCGCTGGGCTATGCGGCGCTTTGCAGCACACTCTCAGGCCGATGGGTGCAGTTGCCGGCCTTCATCGTGCGCACCCATGACGACACCCGTTGGATGCTGGTCGACCAGGCGGGCGCCTGCCCGGACTGTTCGCCGGTGCCCGTGGCCGCGCTGCAGTTGCCGGGCTTCGACCTGCCCCCGGGCATCTCGACCGATGCCCCGTTGATGCTGCGCGGCAGGCTGTCCCACGGGTTCATGATCGGCGAGGACGGTTATGCTTCCTTCCTGCGCCTGGAACAGGCGCATCTCTTCGAGGGGACTGAATCATGATGCTGGTCAAGGGCGGCCGGGTACTGAACCCGGCGAACTACCGTTTCGAGCCGGCCGACATCGTGGTCGATGCAGACCGGATCGTCGACATCACCGCGCCCGGCGCCGTGCCGGCGGAAGGCCGGCAGGTCGTCGATGCGTCCGACCGGCTGGTGATCCCGGGCCTGGTCAACGGCCACAACCATGCGCAGACCAACCTGGCGAAGGGCATCGCCGACCGCTGGACGCTCGAACTGCTGCTCGCCCATGCGCCGTGGACCGGCGCACGCCGCTCGGTGGAAGAGAAGTACCTGTCGGCCGCGATCGGCGCCTGCGAGATGCTGCGCAAGGGCTGCACCGCCTCGTTCGACATGTTCGCCGAGTTCCCGCTGCCGACCATCGATGGCGTGAATGCCGTGGCCCAGGCCTACGCCGACGTCGGCATCCGCGCGACGCTGGCGCCGATGATGGCCGACCGCAGCTTCTACGAAGCGATCCCCGGGCTCGCCGACGCACTGCCCGGCCCGCTGCGCGAACAGGCCCTCGCCATCAAGCATGCCCCGCAGGCGCAGAGCGTGGCCGTCTGCCGCGAACTGTTCACGAACTGGAAGCATGACCGCACGCAGATCCGCCCGGCGCTCGGCCCGACCATCCCGCACCATTGCAGCGATGAATTCCTCACCGGCTGCCGCGACCTCGGCCTGGAACTCGACGTCGGCTTCCAGATGCATGTGGCGGAATCGAAGGTGCAGGCGATCGTCGCCCAGAAGCGCTACGGCAAGACCCTGGTCGCGCACCTCGACAGCCTCGGCCTGCTCAAGCCCGGATTCTGCGTCGCGCACGGCGTCTGGCTCGATGACGACGACCGCGCCCGGCTCGCCGACCATGGCTGCTCGATCTCGCACAACCCCGGCAGCAACATGAAGCTGGGGTCAGGTCTTGCGGACACGCGCGCGATGCTTGCGCGCGGGGTCAACCTCGCACTGGGCACCGACGGCGCCGGCTCGTCCGACAACCTGAACATGTTCGAGGCGATGCGGCTGGCCTCGTTCGTGTCTCGCGTGCATGGCCGCGATACCGGGCTCTGGCTGTCGACGCAGGAAGTGCTGCGCGCGGCGACCGAGGGCGGCGCCAGGGCGCTCGGCTTCGAAGGACAGATCGGGCGGCTGCAGAAGGGCTACAAGGCCGACATCGTTCTGCTCGACCTCGGCGCGCCGCACTACGTGCCGCTGAACGACCCGGTGAACCAGATCGTGCACTGCGAGGACGGCACCGGCGTCCATACGGTGATCGTGAACGGCCGGGTTCTGCTCGAGGCCGGCCGGTTCACCGCGTTCGACTTCGACGCCCTGCGGGCCAGGGCCGCGGTCGCGATCGAGCGTCTGGCCGACGTCAACCGCGAGTCGCGGGCGCTGTGCGAGCAGATGGAACCGTACGTCAGCCAGTTCTGCAGCGGGCTGGCGAAGACGCCGTACCACGTGGCGGGGTTCTGCCAGCACTGAGGCGCGGGTTCCAGGCCGGGAACGCCGTTGGTGGATTGAGCGCTCGGGCACCCTGAGCAGCGCCGGGTTGCGAATGGCCGGCACGGCGCTCGCATACAATCGTGGCGCGGCGCTCCACCCGGAGCGCCGCCTCCATTTGCAGCGAGCCCCATGCCCGATACGGTCCCTCCCGCCCCGCGTCCCGCGATCTCCATCCGCGGCGCCCGCCAGAACAACCTGCGCAACCTCGACCTCGACCTGCCGCTGGGCGAGCTGACCGTGGTCACCGGGGTCTCCGGCTCAGGCAAGTCGTCGCTGGTGTTCGACACGCTGTATGCGGAGGGCCAGCGGCGCTATGTCGAGACGTTCTCGCCCTACGCGCGCCAGTTCCTGGACCGGATGGACAAGCCGCAGGTCGACCGCATCGACGGCATCCCGCCGGCGATCGCGATCGACCAGGTGAACCCGGTGCGTACCTCGCGCTCCACCGTGGGCACGATGACCGAGCTGAACGACCACCTGAAGCTGCTGTTCGCGCGGGCGTCGAAGCTGTACTGCCGCTGCTGCGGGCAGCCGGTGCGCCGCGACTCCGCCGATTCGATCTTCGCGCTGCTCGCCGGACACGCAGCCTCCGCAGGCGACCCGCGCCTGGCGATCACCTTTCCGGTACCGGTGCCGGACAACTTCAAGCCGGACGAAGTGCGCGCGATGCTCGAGCGGCAAGGGTATTCGCGCATCGAGCCCGACGGCCCGAAGCGGTTCACCGTGGTTCAGGACCGCTTCCGCTTCGGCAGCGCGGAGCGGGCACGCGTGATCGAGGCGCTCGAAGCGGCGCTGCGCGTGGGCCAGGGCCGGGTCGATGTACGCGTGCTGGAGGACGCAGACGCCCCGGTCTGGCGCTTCTCCTCCGACCTGCACTGCGCCCACTGCGACCTCGGCTACGCCGACCCGACGCCCAGCCTGTTCTCGTTCAACTCCCCGGTCGGCGCCTGCGAGACCTGCCGCGGCTTCGGCCGGGTGATCGGCGTCGACTACGGGCTGGTGGTGCCGGACGAATCGAAGACGCTGCGCCAGGGCGCGGTGAAGCCCTGGCAGTCGAAGAGCTTCAGCGAGTCGCAGAAGGAACTGATCGAGTATGCGCAGAAGCGCGGCATCCCGATCGACGTGCCCTGGCGCGACCTCGGCGAAGCCAACCGCGCCTGGGTCATCGACGGCGAGCCGCAGTGGAAGAGCTGGAACAAGTCCTTCCCCGGCACCTGGTACGGCGCGAAGCGCTTCTTCGACTGGCTCGAGACCAAGAGCTACAAGATGCACGTGCGGGTACTGCTGTCGCGCTACCGGGCCTACACCCCGTGCACCGAATGCGATGGCGCGCGGCTGCGCCCCGATGCGCTCGACTGGCGGCTGGGCACGCGCGAGGATGCCGACATCGCGCTCGCGGGCACTGCACGCTTCCGCCCGCATGCGGCACGCTATGGCGATGCGACACTGCAGGCCCTGCCCGGCCTGACCGTGCACGACATGATGCTGCTGCCGGCCGAACGCCTGCGCACCTTCTTCGACCGGCTGCAGCTGCCCGCCCCGCTCGACCAGGCCACCGAACAGCTGCTCGGCGAGATCCGCGCGCGGGTGGGCTACCTGTGCCAGGTCGGCCTCGCCTATCTCACGCTCGATCGCCAGTCGCGCACCCTGTCCGGCGGCGAGGTGCAGCGGATCAACCTGTGCACCGCGCTGGGCACCTCGCTGGTCAACACGCTGTTCGTGCTGGACGAGCCGTCGATCGGCCTGCATCCGCGCGACATGCAGCAGGTGATCGCGGTGATGCAGCGGCTGCGCGCCGCCGGCAACACGCTGGTGGTGGTCGAGCACGACCCGCAGATCATGTTCGGCGCCGACCGCATCCTCGACATCGGGCCTGGCCCGGGCGAGCGCGGCGGCAACATCGTGTTCCACGGCACGCCGACCGAGATGATGGAGTCGGGCACGCTGACCGCGCTCTACCTGTCCGGCCGGCGGCGCGCCGACGCGGGACGGCTGGGCCGACCGGAAGCGGAGATCGCGGCGCAGCCGAAGCTGGTGCTGCGCGGCGCAGCCGAACACAACCTGAAGACGATCGATGTCTCGATCCCGCTCGGATGCCTGGTCACCGTCACCGGCGTCTCCGGTTCCGGCAAGTCGACGCTGATCGACAACGTGCTGCACCCGGCGCTGCTGCGCCATTTCGGCCGGCCGACCGAGGCGCCGGGCCTGTTCGCCGCGCTCGAAGGCGCACACCTGCTGGAAGACGTGGTGATGGTCGACCAGACGCAGATCGGCCGCACGACGCGCTCGAACCCGGCCAGCTATGTCGGCGCCTTCGATGCGATCCGCACGCTGTTCTCGAAGCTGCCGCTGGCGAAGGAACGCGGCTACACCGCCGGCACCTTCAGCTTCAACTCGGGCAACGGCCGCTGCGCGACCTGCGGCGGCACCGGCTTCGAGTTCGTCGAGATGCAGTTCCTGTCCGACGTCTACCTGCGCTGCCCCGACTGCGACGGCACCCGCTATCGGCCGGAGACGCTCGAGGTCACGCTGGACGGCCGTTCGATCGCCGACGTGCTCGGACTCACCGTGTCCGAGGCGCTGGCCGCCTTCGCCGGCGAACGCGACCTGGTCACCGCGCTGCAGCCGCTGGCCGAGGTCGGCCTCGACTACCTGCGGCTGGGCCAGCCGGTGCCGACGCTGTCCGGCGGCGAGGCGCAGCGGCTGAAGCTGGCCGGCCACCTGGCCGAGGCCGCGAAACGCGACAATGCCTATGCCGCGCCGAAGACCGGCAAGGGCAAGCTGTTCCTGTTCGACGAACCCACCACCGGCCTGCACTTCGACGACATCGCAAAGCTGCTGGTCGCCTTCCGCCGGCTGATCGAGGCCGGCCATTCGCTGCTGGTGATCGAGCACAACCTCGACGTGATCCGCGCCTCCGACTGGGTGATCGACCTCGGCCCGGAAGGCGGCGACGGTGGCGGCGAAGTGGTCGCGGTCGGCACGCCGGCTGCGATCTCGGCCCATGCCCATTCGTTCACCGGCCGCGCGCTGGTCGAGTACGAAGCCTCGTTCACCGACCTCGCGCGATTCCATCCGTCGCGCACCCAGGTCGTGCAGGAACCTGACGGACTCGAGGCCGGCTATCGCGAACGCGCCCGGCATTCGATCGTCGTGCACAACGCGCGCGAGCACAACCTGAAGCAGGTGCATGTCGAGATCCCGCGTGACCGGTTCACCGTGGTCACCGGCGTCTCGGGCTCGGGCAAGTCGACGCTCGCCTTCGACATCATCTTCGGCGAAGGCCAGCGACGCTACCTGGAATCGCTGAACGCCTATGCCCGGCAGTTCGTGCAGCCGGCGGCCAAGCCCGAGGTCGACGGCGTGTTCGGCATCCCGCCGACGGTGGCGATCGAGCAGCGCACCAGCCGCGGCGGCCGCAAGAGCACCGTGGCGACGATGACCGAGATCTACCACTTCCTGCGCCTCATGTTCATGAAGCTGGGCACGCAGTACTGCCCCGACTGCAACGTGGCGATCGAACCGCAGAGCTTCGATGCGGTCGCCGCCCAGGTGATGCGCGACTACCGCGGACAGAGCATCGGCGTGCTGGCGCCGCTGGTGGTCAACCGCAAGGGCATCTACACCGACCTCGCAGCCTGGGCGTCGGCGCGCGGCCATACCCACCTGCTGGTGGACGGACAGTTCGTCACGACAAGCCCGTGGAAGCGGCTCGACCGGTTCAAGGAACACACGATCGAACTGCCGATCGCGGACATCCGCGTCGCACCCGAGACCGAACCCGCGCTGCGCGCGCTGCTGCAGGCGGGCCTGGACCAGGGCAAGGGCGTCGTGCATGTGATGGCCGACCTGGACGCACTCGACGGTGCGATGCGCGGCGGCCAGAAGAGCGCCCTGCTGTCGACCCGTTCCTTCTCGGTGCGGCGCGCCTGCCCGAGCTGCGGCACCAGCTTCGCGGAGCTCGATCCGCGGCTGTTCTCGTTCAACTCGAAGCACGGCTGGTGTGCCGGCTGCCTCGGCACCGGCGTCGCCCTCCGCCACTACAAGGCGGACGAGGATGCGAGCCTGGAGACCGAGGACCGCCGGCTGGACAGCTTCCTGGACGACCAGGCCGCCGATGGCGATCTGGAGGACTGCAAGGCCTGCCACGGCGAACGGCTGAACCCGATCGCGCGCAACGTGCGCTTCCGCGGACGGTCGATCTCGGCCACCACCACCGGCTCGGTCGATACGCTGTCCGCGATGTTCGAAGCGCTGGTGCTCGATGCCCGCGAAGGCGAGATCGCGCGCGACGTGCTCTCCGAGATCCGTTCACGGCTGGCCTTCCTGCGCGATGTCGGCCTCGGTTATCTCGGCCTGGACCGGGCCTCGCCGACGCTGTCCGGTGGCGAGGCACAGCGCATCCGGCTGGCAGCACAGCTGGGCTCGAACCTGCAGGGCGTCTGCTACGTGCTGGACGAGCCGACCATCGGCCTGCATCCGCGCGACAACCGGGTGCTGCTCGACATGCTCGAGCGGCTGGCCGGCAAGGGCAACACGCTGCTGGTGGTCGAGCATGACGAGGAGACCATCCGACGGGCCGACCATGTGATAGACCTCGGCCCGGGTGCCGGCGTGCGCGGTGGCGAAGTCGTCGCGCAGGGCACGGCGGCGGAGCTCTGCGCATCGCCCGCCTCGATCACCGGCCGCTTCCTCAACGAACCGTTGCGGCATCCGGT
>JAIENF010000361.1 GCA_019751575.1 Burkholderiales bacterium | reverse complement strand
ACCAGCGGCGCGAGGAAGGTACGCCGGTCGCTGCCGACGACCGCCATCGGCATCGATGCCGACACGACCTGGGCCAGCGGGGTCGCAACGCCCGCGTCCTGCGCCGGCATCAACCGCGCGCGCCCGGCTGCAATCATGCCTGCAGCCGCGTCCGCGCTGTCGGCCAGGCGTTCGAAACGCAGGGCCTGCACCGCCGCATTGAGCACCGGGGCCGGCGGCGGACCGTCGAAGGCGGGCCCGGCGTGCAGCAGCACATGGTCGGGCAGCGCGGGCAGCGCCTCCCGGCGCGTGACCACGTCGAGCCACCGGGCGCCGGCGAAGCGCGCGGCGAGTGAAGCCGGGCCGTCTGCCGAGCCCGCGTCCAGGCGGTTCACGCGGCGAGCCGCTCCACCTTCGGCAGGATCGCGGAGGTGGCCTGATGGCGCGTGCCGGCGACGAGGCAGAAGTCGGGCGAAAGCAGCCGGTTTCCGACCACCGTCGTCTGCTCGTTGTCGGTCAGCGGGAAGCGGCCGGCTTCGTCGTGGAGCACGCTGACGTCGGCAGGATTGCCCGGGCGCAGCGTGCCGAGTTCGGAAGGCAGCCCGAAGATCTCGACCGCATTGACGGTGACCATGCGCACGACATGCTCGAGCGGCAGGCCGAGCGCGAGCATCGAGGTCATCGCCGAGGCCAGCGAGAAGCGCTGCTTGCCGAAGAACATGTGGTCCTGGTCGGAGTGCTGCTCGGGCGTGCCCGGCGGCGGCGGCACCGGCGTGTTGTAGCCGTGCATGTCGGCGCCCAGGGTGTGCGGCACGATGCCGGCATCCAGCGCGATGCGCGCCATGTTGAAGCTGAAATGCGAACCATGGCCGACATCGATCTTCATGCCCATCTCGAGTGCCTCGCGCACCACCGGATGGACCCTGCCCTCGCGGTTCACGAAACCGCCCGGATGGCGGGTGAACGGATGCGCGAGGATGTCGCCGGCGCGCAGCATCGGCACCACCTGCGCGAGGATGTCGTCGGCATCGACCGGTTCGCGCCCCGCGGCCTCCTGGGCATCGGGCATCGGCCACAGCTGGCCGAAGTGGATGTACAGCGGCAGGTTGGCCCCGCGTCCGATCTCGGTGCAGCGCTGCATGACCTCGTTGCCCCAGCGTGCGGCGCCGCCGACTTCCGCATGCGCCTTGAAGCCCCTCACGAGATCGGCATTGGCCAGCGCGGACTTCACCGTTGCCTCGACGTCGATGCAATCCGGACGGTAGAGCGAAGGATAGTAGTGTCCCTCCAGTCCTCCGACCAGGTAGGCCGACAGGTAGGTGAACACGCGCGAGCGGCTGGTCGCCACGACGTTCGCGCGGAACGCAGGCATCGTGATGCAGGAAGGGCCGCCCTGGTCGATCAGCGTGGTCACGCCGGACTGCACGCCGCACAGGTCGGCGTCGAGTCCGAAACGCCCAGTGACATGCCGGAACACATGGGCATGGGTATCGACCATGCCGGGAACCACCAGCCGGCCGGACACGTCGACCACTTCGCGCGCCTCGACCGGCTGGCCGTGGGCCAGGATCGCCGCGACGCGGCCGCCGGTGATGCAGACGTCGAACCGGCCGTCGAGGCCCTGCGCGGGATCAACCAGGTGGCCACCCACCAGTGCTGTATCGAACATCATCTTCCTCCGTCTGTCACGCGGGCCTGCACCGCGCAGTCCGCGCCGCAACCCAGCCGCGCACTCACTCCGCCTTCGCGCCGGAGATGCGAACCCCTTCAGCGTACAGCGTAATCGACTCGGCGAGCACCTTCGAGAACTCCGCCGGCGTGTTGCCCAGCGGCTCGACGCCAATGGCATCGAGCCGCTTGACGACGGCCGGGTCGCGCGTCGCCGCGGCGATCTCCTTCGCCACGCGCGACACCACCGCCGGCGGCGTCTTCGCCGGGGCGAGCAGGCCGTTCCAGGTGAACGCCTCGAAGCCGGGGTACCCCTGCTCGGCGACGGTCGGCACGTCGGGCAGTTGCTGCGATCGCTTCAGGCCGGACACCGCCAGCGCGCGCACCCGACCCGAGCGCGCATGCGGAACGATCTCCGCGACGTTTCCGAAGTAGGCGACGATCTGTCCGCCGACCAGTTCCGCCACGGCAACCGAACCGCCCTTGTAGGGGACGTGGTTCATCTCGACGCCGGCGCGCGACAGGAACATCGCCATGGTCAGGTGCGTGCCTGCACCCGTGCCGGCCGATCCGTAGGGCATCGCGCCAGGCCTTGACCGGGCCAGCGCGACCAGGTCCTTCAGGGACTTCACCGGCAGCGAAGGATGCACGCCGAGCGCGTACGGATTGGTGCCGACGATCGATATCGGCGCGAAGTCGCGCGCTGCGTCGTACGGCACCTTGGCCATCGCGGGATAGATCGCGAGCTGGGTCGGCGTCCCCATCAGCATCGTGTAGCCGTCCCCGGGCGCCCGCGCCACCAGTTCGGTGGCAATGCTGCCGCTGGCCCCTGGACGATTCTCGACCAGGACGTTCTGGCCCAGGCGCGAGGTCAGCCAGTCGGCCGCGATCCGCGCGATGCTGTCCGTGTTGCCACCGGCGCTGAACGGCACGATCACGCGCGACGGACGCTGCGGCCAGTCCTGGGCCACCGAAGCGGATGCCTGGACGGCAACCCCGACCACGAGCGCGGCCCGCAGGATACGGTCCGGACGTGCGGCAGCTCTGATCGCAGCGGACGGGCTCATCGACGGTGCTCCTGTTCTCGGGGGAGGGCGACAGGCGAAGCGCCTGTGCCGAGGAGAAAAGCGAATCCCGTGCCAGAGCCCGCCGAGCGCCCTTCCTTCAGGCGGCACGCACGCCAGGGAAGGCCGCGCGCGCCGCCGCACAGGCCCGGTGCACATGATCGATCGCCGCGGCCCGTGCGCCGGACGCATCGCGCGCCTCGAGGCATGCCAGCAGCCTGCGCAGCTCGCCTGCGCTTTCGCGCGCCCGGCCCGCGCGCTGCATCGAACGCGCCCGCAGGAATGTAATGCGCGCGACCAGCCCCTGCAGCAGTTCGGCGATCACCGCGCTCTCGCAACCGCCGAGCATCGCGTCGTAGAACCGCGCGGTCGCACCCAGCCGGCCGGCCGGATCGCGCCGCGCGACGGCCCGTTCGAACTCGACGAGCGCCGCACGCATCTCGCGCAGCGCGCCGGCATCGAGCCGGGTCGCTGCGCGAAAGGCCGCCTCGCCCTCCAGCATGGCGCGCACGTCGTAGATTTCCTCCGCTTCGGCCCAGGAGATCGACGCGACCGACGGCCCGCGATTGGGCACCAGGGTGATCAGCTTCTCGGCGGCCAGGATGCGCAGCGCCTCGCGCAGCGACGCACGGCTGATGTCGAGGCGGCTGCAGAGGTCGGCCTCGACCAGCCGCTCACCCGGCTGGAACACGCCGTTGAAGATCGCCTGCCGCAGGTTCTCCGCAGCCAGGTGCAGGACCGTCTTCGGCACCACCTTGAGGTCCAATCCCGCCCCCGATCAGCGCAGGCCGTCGTCGGCCGCGACGCCGCGCTGGCGTTCGCCATGGCGCGAGAACGTGAGGTACTCCGGGCGGAACCAGGGCTCCGCGGCGATCGCGAGCCGCCCCGCCGAGGCGCGGGCCCGGGCACGTTCCGGTGACTCGAGCGCCGCGCGGTCGCCGAGGTAGTGCAGGGTGAGGTGCGTCCATTGCCCCGGATCGCCGTCGACCACTTCGAGTCGGCGCGCCATCAGCCAGTGCGGACAGGCGAGCAGCTGCGGCAGGTGGTCGCGGTCGTACCAGTCGTCGAACGCGGCCCGGCGATCGTGAGGCACCGCGAAGAAAACCGCGAACAGCAGCGGCGCGGCCAGCGGATCGACGTCCGGCGCGGGCTGCCGCAGTTCACCCACCTGGTCGCAGATGTAGCGCGTGAAGCCGGCGACGCCGCCCAGCATCTGCCGCGTCCGCTCGCTCGGCTGGCCCTTCACCTTCGCGTACGCGGGGGTCTTCAGGTCCCCGGCCCCGCCCATTTCGTAGACCGCGAGGTAGCTCGCGCTGGCCGTTGCCCGGTAGCGCTGGGCGCTCATGAACCCGGGGCAGGCCATGCGCAGCGGGATGTGTTCGTCGTCGTACCAGTCGTTGAACCCGGCCTCCCAGGCGGGCTGCGGGGTCATCTCCGAGAACAGGAGGGTGGAGCCTTGCAGTGTGGAACCGTGCATCGGGATGTCCGCGGAGGTCGCGCCGGCGGCGCCAGGGGCGCTGCTTGACAGCATTGTCTGACAATCATATTTTCGGCCCATGCGCCGTGTCAACAGGCGGAGCCGCCCCGCCCTTCGGCCTTCGACAAACGAGAGGTTGCCCATGAAGCTCACCGTGCGCCGCACGTACACCATCGTCGACACCGTGTTCGAGGAATCCGGTCGCGCGGGCGAGCCCCCGCTGCGCAAGGTCGCCGCGGTCGCCATCGTCGCCAATCCCCACGCCGGCAGTTACGTCGAAGACCTGAAGCCGATGATCGAGGCCAGCGTGGCGCTCGGCCACCAGCTTGCCGAAGCAGCGGTCGCGGCGCTCGCACCCTATTCCGCGCAGAGTTACGGCAAGGCCGGCATCGTCGGCCTCGCAGGCGAACAGGAACATGCGAACGCGCTGCTCACGACCGCCTTCGCCGAGCCGCTGCGCCAGGCACTCGGCGGCGGCAAGGCATGGATCTCCTCCTGCACCAAGCGCGCCGCGCCCGGCACCACGATCGACGTGCCGCTCGCCTCGAAGGATGCGCTGTTCGTGCGGTCGCACTACGACGGCATGTCGGTGAACCTGCCCGATGCGCCGATGCCGGACGAGATCGCGGTGATCTTCTGTGTCGCCAACCGCGGGCGCATCAACGCGCGCGTGGGCGGCCTCCGGCTGGCCGACGCGCGGTGCGAAGACGGCCTCACCTGATCCCCGGAATGAACCGCAGTCCCCTGCCACCCGCCCGCGACGAACCTGGAGAACACGCATGAAGACCGCCATCGTAAACCTCGGCACGATCGTCACCGGCGACTGGCGCGATCCGTTCGCCAGCGGGGACACCATCCTCATGGCAGGCGGCAAGATCCTGGAGGTGGGCACCGTGTCCGCCGACAAGGTGGAGGCCTGCGACGTGGTCATCGATGCCGGCGGCGCCACCGCGATCCCGGGCCTGATCGATTCCCAGATCCACAACACGTTCGGCGACTACACGCCGCGCCAGAAGACCGTCGGCTTCCTCGAGAGCTATGTGCACGGCGGCACCACCACGGCGATCAGCGCATCCGAGGTGCATGTACCGGGTCGCCCGAAAGACCCGGAGGGCGTCAAGGCGCTGGCGGTCGCGGCGATGAAGTGCTTCGAGCACCTGCGTCCGGGAGGCATGAAGGTCCATGCCGGGTCGATCATCCTGGAGCCGGGACTGGTCGAGGCCGACTTCGCCGAGGTTGCATCCAAGGGCCTGTGGCTCGCCAAGGCCGGTTTCGGCGCGGTGAAGACGCCGTTCGAGTATGCGCCGATGATCGGCTGGGCGAAGAAGCACGGCATGATCACCACGGTCCACACCGGCGGGTCGTCGATCCCGGGCTCGTCGGGCATCTGGGCCGACCACCTGCTGGCCATGCAGCCCCACGTGTCCTTCCACATCAACGGCGGCCCGGTGGCGATGCCGGACACCGACTTCCCGCGAATCCTGCACGAGAGCACGATCGCGATGCAGGTCTGCACCGCCGGCAACCTGCGCACCCTGCTGATGCTCGGCGACATGGCGCGCGAAGCCGATCAGTTCGATCGTTTCCTGATCGCCACGGACACCCCGACCGGCTCCGGCATCATGCCGCTGGGCATGATGTACACGATCACCCACCTGGCGAGCCTCACCCAGATGCCGGTGGAGTGGGCGATCGCCGCCGCCACCGGCAACAACGCGACCATCTACCGCTTGAACAACGGCTTCCTGCGCGCCGGCAAGGACGCGGACGTGGTCATCCTCGACGCCTGTGTGGGGGGGACGAAGAACAATGCCCTGGACGCGCTGCGCAACGGCGACATCGCCGCGGTTGGCGCAGTGGTGACCGACGGCATTCCGCGCTTCGTCGGACGCAGCCGGAACACGCCTGCGCCGATGAAGACGGTGCGCGTGGCGAAGAGCACGATCACGCAGAACTTCTCCGGCGAGGCGCACTGATGGCGATGGCAGGCGGCGGGCACGTGGTGATTTCCGGTGGCGGACCGACCGGCGTCGTCGCGGCACTCGCCTGCGCGCAGCGCGGCTTCCGGGTCACGCTGCTCGAGTCGGCGCGCGAGATCGACGACAACCCGCGCGCGGCCACCACCCATCCGTCGACGCTCGAGTACATCGACCGGCTGGGCTTCGCCGACGAGTTCATCGCGAAGGGGCTGGTCTGCCGCTACTTCCAGTTCTGGGACCGCGACACGCAGACCCGCGTCGCGCAGTTCGACCACGAGATCCTGCGCGACGAGACGAAGTTCACGTTCGCCGTGCAGACCGAACAGCACAAGCTGGTGCAGATGCTGCTGCCGAAGATCGCCGCGTTCCCCGGCTGCACGGCGGAACTCGGCGCCGAGGTGGTGGGCGCAGTGCAGGACGCAGGCAAGGTCACGGTCACCGTGCGACGCGGCGGCGAACTGTCGGACATCGACTGTGACTGGCTGGTCGCCGCCGACGGCGGTCGCAGCACGATCCGCAAGCTGCTCGACATCCCGTTCGAGGGCTTCACCTTTCCTGAACGCTTCACCGTGCTGACGACCGTGCACGACTTCGAACGCTCGCTCGGCTGCTGCTACCGCAACTACCTCGCAGGCTCCGAAGAGTGGGCGATGATCTTCAAGGTGGCCGGCGACGACATGAAGGGCCGTTGGCGTGCCGTGATGCCGACCCGCGAGTCGGAAAGCGACGAACAGGCGCTGGCCGATGATTCGGTCATCGGCCGCATGCTGGGGCTCGACCGCAGCTGCACCCTAGACGACGTCGTGCACCGGAAGATCTACAACGTGCACCAGCGCATCGCGGCGAAGTTCCGCGTCGGGCGCATCTACCTGGCGGGCGACGCGTCCCACCTGAACAACCCGATCGGCGGGCTCGGCCTCAATTGCGGCATCCACGATGCGATGGAACTGGTCGACACGCTCGAGGCGGCGCGCGCGGGTGCGGGCGAGGACCGGCTAGACCGTTACGAGCGCCGGCGGCGCACGCTGAACGCCGAGTTCATCCAGGAGCAGACCATCAACAACAAGAAGCGCCTGGAGGAAAAGGACCCCGCGGCGCGCCAGCGCCGCCTGGATGAACTGCGCGCCACCGAGGCGGATCCGGCGAAGCAGAAGGCCTTCCTGATGCGCAGTTCGCTGATCGCGAGCGTGCGCCGTGCAGCCACGATCGACTGAGCATCCCGGCGGGTCGCGCGGTCGAACCGATCCTCATCACCCAGGGGCGAACGATGAAAAGACGGAACCTTCCGATGCTGGCCCTCGCCGGCAGCCTGCTCTTCACCTGCGGTGCCGCTACGGCCCAGGGCTGGCCTTCGGGACCGATCCGCATGATGGTGCCGTTCGCGCCGGGCAGCAACAACGACACCATCGGTCGCCTGCTCGGCAACCACCTGGGCACGGCGCTCGGCGTGCCGGTGGTGGTCGACAACCGTCCCGGGGCGGGTGGCAACATCGGCGCTGAGATCGCGGCGCGCGCGGCGCCGGACGGCCAGACGCTGCTCCTCGGCAACAGCTCGCACGCGATCAGCGTGACGCTGTACGACAAGCTCGGATACGACCTGCTGCGCGACTTCGCACCGGTG
>JAIENF010000066.1 GCA_019751575.1 Burkholderiales bacterium | reverse complement strand
CTGTCTGGGCGGCTTTCGCCGCCTATTGGAGCAGAGACTTCACTTATCCGGGTGTCTGAATTTCTGGGGCCCGCTCTGACTGACCGACTCAAGAATGCGCTCTCCAGATTGCGTCGTCGTGTCGACGGTGCTGATGCCGGTGCGGCCGTGGGCACCGCGCACCGCGCCCTGTTTCCGTAAATGCTCTCTACGAGATCGCTTCGTGGCCGGGATGCGCCAGTGCGGCGGGCGCCCGTTGCAGTCGTGCATTCAATCCGCGTACTGCCTCATCGATTCGATCGAGAAACTCGGGCAGGCGCGCCAGACGCCCAAGGAAGTCTTGACCGGGGCGCATCTGGATAGCTCGCTCAACGGCGTCCCGTCGTTCGGTTGCACTAGGGCAGTGGCGCCATCGGGTCCGATGTCCCGCGGATGATCGATCAGGCCGCACGGAATGTAGTAGCGGACGGTGCGCTGCGGCAGCTCGGCAAGTGCTGAGATCTCGTTTAGCGAGAATGCGCCGAGTTCGTTCACGCCAGTGATACTAGACAGTAATATTGACACAGGCAACAGTTACGAAAGCACGCGGCTATACCGCGCGCACCTGCCGGCCCATGACCAGTCGCGCCTGATCGTCCACCGGTCCCCCCATCCGATAGCCCATCGCCCGGTACCCGCGCTGCCTCTTGTCCCACATCTGCAGCAGCGCCGGGTTGTTGACAGTGAATCAGCATTACGTAAAAAGCCAACGATGCGGATCATCGATCCCGGCTTTGTGAGTCTCGCCAAATTGTTTGCTCGTCTACCCCTCACGGGGCAAGATCCACGGACCAAGGGTCAGCGCGTGACGATCACCAAGCATCCTTCTTTAGGCCCCTATTCGAAAGATGGAATCAATGTTCTGCGCCATCAACAGCAAGTCACGAGCGCTTGTTGGCTGTCGATCCGAACGCAGCTATCAGCGATACAACCGTCGCCACGACCAAGGCAATCCCCGCACCCAAACTTGTAAAGAATAGCATTCCCATAAACACGGCTAGAAACATGATTAGGAACCCGAACACCATGTCTCTTCCGGAAGAAAAGTTGGCAACGTACTCAATCTCGCCGGTGCAAAACTCGCATTTCGTCGCGCGACTGTCTATCTTGTTGAAACAGTGAGGGCATTCCATCGGCGCGGACCTAAAGAGCTTGCTGATGCGGTGGGAAGCAATGTGCTCATGTGCGAACACTCGATACTGCGGTTCGCTTACCGTAACCCTTGTGGGTTGACGCCAAAAGCTTGTCACACTGCGGGTGCATAAATCCAATTGCCACTGAGCGCCAATTCGTATAAACAGCGCTTACGAACGCTTGCAGTAGAACGGAATTTGCAGCCGCTACTGTGCGTAAATCGCGGCCAAAGAACTATAGGAAGATTTTCCCCCTCCCTTCAAGTCATTTCGGTGCTCTTCGTAACACTTTGCTCGCAAAATTGCTTCGATAGGTACGGGAAGGCAAGACTTAGCTTCTTTGGATTGCAATCGCGCTTGTCGTAATTTTAGCCATACGATCCGAGGTATTGCCATCCAATGTCACCGAGCTCTCGAGGGCTCAACGGCTGGAAGTCGTGAACTGGCATGACACAAAGGTCTGATTGAGCAGGTCGCCTCGCCGGTTGCAGGATGGTCGTCTCATGTCTCGAAGCGACATCCCGTCGCTGCGCTGATGCACCCCGCTGTCGTTCCTCAATTCAACACTCCAAGCGTCCGGTCCTGTGCCTCGCACAGCGCCTGCAGCTTCTTCCTGGCAGTTTCCAACTCGTTGGGCAGCGGCCGCGACAGAACGGCCAGCGCAAGATCGAACTCGCCAAGCTGCCGCAGCAGTTCCGCCTGCATCGGGTTGCTCGCGCTGTCGTCCGTCGGGAGCAGCGCGAGCAACCGTCGCATGTTCGCCTCGCGCGCCATCACCAGGTCAGCAGGCTCATCGTCCACCGGTTGCGGTGCGGCACGCAGGTTGTACATCCGGTCGATTTCCGCGAAGTCTGGCATCAAGCCTGCGCGAGGCATGCGGTGCCGGTCGTTCCCCCGCCACCACACCAGCCGACGCAGTTCCCGCTCGCGCTCAGGATTTTCCACCAGCAGTGTGTCGAATCACTTGAAATAGCCTGCCTCGTCGGGCTCCTTGAGCGGCTTGGCCGACGCGATGGCCGGATCGCGTTCCTCGCCGTCATTGATGCCGGGAAACCGCATTCTGGACCAGGGGCCCGCCACTTCCTCCGCCTGATCTCGCCAGAATGCCGCTTCGCATCCGAGGCAGGCGACCACCTCAGGAACCTCCGGCAGGCTTGGCGCGACACGCCGACCATCGGTGTAGTACTTCGCGCCGAACGTGTTGCCCGAAAGGAAGGTGAAATACATCCCCACGTGTGCACACCGCGGACAGCGAACATAGACATCGGGTCCCGCCATCATGGTCAGTTCGTCCCCCTTGTTTAACTGCCGCTCGTATTCTTGCCCGACGGGCAGCCGTTCACCAAACGGATCCGCACGTCCACTACCGTCGCCGCGCATCGCCGGGGTGCCGCGCTCGATCAAGCCCGTGAACGAGCCGCTCCGCCGATTTCCGCTCCCTGCGACGCATCTCTTCGCACCCATCCGGACACTACGGTCTCCCGCCCAGGAGACCCCAGATGCCCCCTCGCTCGCCCCGCGCCACCCTTCCCGCGCCACCGCCGCCTGTCCGCCGCGTCGCTCTTCCACCCGTAGTCAAATTGTGGATCTTCCGCACGCTGCGCCTCGGCGTGTATCGCGAATTCATCCGCACCGACAGCTTCCTCGACGACGAGACTGCGGCCGCGATCGGTCTCGCCCATTGGGTCAACCCTGTCGATCGCGACTTCGACGCAAAGGCCGTCCGCGCGGAGCTCAGAGTCTTGCACGCCCGGGTCGAGGCCCGTTGCGCTGGCGCGCGCGCGCCGTCGCGAGTCAGCCGCAATGTGGCCGCGCTGGGTAGCCTCGTAGGCCTGTCCCGGGTGGACCGCCAGATCCTCGAGTTCACAGTGATGCTGCACACCGAACGCCTGCTCGACGACGTGACTGGACGTCTGGGGCCGCTGTCGGCGGAGCGCGTCCCGCGAATCGTGGCTGCGCTGCTCGGCCTGCCTGAGCGCGACGTTCTGGAGGCGCTTCACCCGAATGCCGTGCTCGCCAATTCCGGCCTGGTCCTGCTTGAGCGCGATGGCCCGAACGCGCTTCGTTACAAGCTCCTGCTCCTCAGCGTCCACTTTGCCGAGCGCCTGCGCTCGACCGTCGGCGATCCGGTCACGCTGCTGAGCGATGCCGTCTCGCCAAGCCCGGCCCCCGACCTTTCGCTTGCAGACTATCCGCATGTACAGCAGACCCTGTCCATCCTTCGCCCGTGGCTTGCGCACGCCGCAGCCCACCGCAGCCGCGGTGTCAACGTCCTTATCTACGGCATCGCCGGCACCGGCAAGACCCAACTCGCCCGGGTGCTCGCGCAGGACGCCGGCTGCACGCTGTTCGAGGTCGCCAGCGCAGACAGCGACGGCGACCCGGTGCACGGCGCGCAGCGGTTGCGCGCGCTGCGTGCGGCGCAGTGCCTGCTTTCGCGCCGGCGTGCGCTGGTGTTGTTCGACGAAGTCGAGGACGTGTTCGACGACCGCGGCCCCGGCGCGCGCAGCACCGGCCAGTCGCACAAGGCCTGGATGAACCGCACGCTCGAGGACAACGCGGCGCCGACCCTGTGGCTCAGCAACGCCATCCGCGCCCTCGACCCGGCCTTCATCCGCCGCTTCGACCTCGTGTTCGAACTGCCGTTGCCGCCGCGCGCCCAGCGCGCACGGATCGTCGAGGCGGCGTGTGGAGACCTGCTGCCGGCCGCTCGGGTCCTGCAGCTTGCCGACACGCCCCGCCTTGCGCCGGCCATCGTCACCCGCGCTGCAACCGTCGTGAACGCGATCCGCAGCACGCTGGGCGAGACGGCTGCCGGCGATGCTGTCGAGCACCTGATCTCCAACACGCTGCTCGCACAGGGCCACCGCAAGCTCACGGTAGACCACGGCGCCCCATTGCCAGATCTGTACGATCCGGCCTTCGCCAATGCCGACAGCGACATCGCTGCACTCGCTGCGGGGCTGCGCCACGCGAAGGCCGGACGGCTGTGCCTGTACGGCCCGCCCGGCACCGGCAAGACGGCTGCCGCAAAGTGGATCGCGCATGAACTCCAGCGCCCGTTGCTGCTGCGCCGTGCGTCCGACCTGATCAACATGTATGTCGGCGAAACCGAACGGCTGATCGCCGAGGCCTTCCGCGAGGCAGAACGCGAGGGCGCGGTGCTGCTGATCGACGAAGTGGACAGCTTCCTTCAGGACCGCCGCGGCGCGCGCCGCAGCTGGGAGGTGACGGCCGTCAACGAGATGCTGACCCGGATGGAGGCCTTCGAAGGCATCTTCATCGCCTCCACCAACCTCGTCGACGCGCTCGACCCGGCCGCGCTGCGCCGCTTCGACCTCAAGCTTCGCTTCGACTACCTCAAACCCGCCCAGGCGATCGAGCTGCTGGTGCGGGCCGGCGACAGCCTAGGACTGCCGGCGCCGGACGCCGACGACCCTGTGCGGCTCGGCCGACTGCGCACCCTCACCCCGGGCGATTTCGCCGCGGTGCTGCGCCGGGCCCGATTCCATCCGTTTGCGTCCATCACCGCGCTGGTGGATGCATTGGCCGCCGAGTGCGCACTCAAGGCGACCCCATCGCCGCCGATCGGTTTTCTGTGAACTGGTAACGCGTAGCGCCCATACTCCCATCTGGTAGCACTTTCATGGAGCCATTCCCATGCCTACTCCCGTTCCGGCCGCACCGCTGCTTCCTCCGCCCAGGCTCCTGTCCAAGTCGCGCCTGCTGTCCTGGCGTCAGTGCGCCAAACGGCTATGGTTCGAGGCACGGCAGCCCGAACTGGCGAAGGTGACGGCGGCGACCGAGGCCGCCTTCACCGTCGGCCACGAAGTGGGCACGATCGCCCGCAGCCTGTACGACCCTGCCGGCAAGGGCCGGCTGTTGGACGTCGAAGCAGAGGGCGTCAACGGTGCGATCAAGCGGACGCTCGAACTGCTGCGCGACCGCAAGCCGATCTTCGAGGCAGGCTTCGCCACCGACCGTGCGCGCGCCTTCGCCGACATCCTGCTGCCTGTCACCCGTGGTGGCAAACCCGCCTGGCGGATGATCGAGGTGAAATCGAGCGCGAGCATCAAGGACTACCACCACGACGATGCCGCGATCCAGGCGAACATCGCACGCGCAGCCGGACTGCCGCTCGCGCAGATCAGCATCGCCCACCTCGACACCGGCTGGCGCTACCCTGGCAACGGTGACTACCGCGGTCTGCTGGTCGAGCACGATTTGTCGCGCGCAGCCTTCGAGCGCGGAGATGAAGTCGACGGCTGGCTCTCGGCAGCCCATCGGATCGTGCGCCAGCGCACGCCCCCGAAGATCACCACCGGTGGCCACTGCAACGATCCCTATCCCTGCGCCTTCCTCGAACACTGCAGCGCCCAGGAACCGCAGGCCGAGTTCCCGGTCACCTGGCTGCCAAGGGTCCAGACCAAAACGCTCAAGGCCCATCTCGCCGACGGCACCGTCACCGACCTGCGCCAGGTCGACGATTCGCTGCTCAACGAGCGGCAGCTGCGCGTCAAGCGCCACACCCTCTCGGGCAAGGCCTACTTCGACAAGGTCGGCGCCGCCGCCGCGCTCGCCGCCCATCCGCTTCCGGCGTGGTTCCTCGATTTCGAGACGATCCAGTTCCCGGTGCCGATCTGGAAGGGCACCCGGCCCTACCAGATCATCCCGTTCCAGTTCAGCGTCCACCGCTTCGGCCGCAATGGACGTCTCGCGCATACACCCTTCCTCGACCTGAGCGGCGGCGACCCGTCACGCCCGCTCGCCGAGGCCCTGGTTGCCGCGTGCGGCGAACGCGGTCCGGTGTTCGTCTACAACGCCGCGTTCGAGAAGACCCGCATCCGGGAACTCGCTACGCGTTTCCCGGCGCTGCGCCGCGCGCTCCTCGCGATCGAGGCCCGTATCGTCGACCTGCGTCCAATCGCAGAAGCCCACTACTACCACCCGTCCCAGGAAGGCAGCTGGAGCCTCAAGGTCGTGCTGCCGCCCCTGGCGCCGGATCTGCGCCATGACACCCTGGACGGCGTACAGGACGGGGCGCTGGCGATGGATGCCTATCGCGAAGCCCTCGCGCCCGACACCGCCCGCGCCCGCAAGGCCGAGATCGAACGCCAACTGCTCGCCTACTGCGAGCGCGACACGTTCGCCCTCGTCCGCCTCTGGAAGCACTTCAGTGGCCGGCAGCCCGGAGTGCGGTGAGCATGGCCAAGCGCCCGAAGACACTCGAGACGGTCCGGATCGCGGTCGAGCTCCTGCGCAGGATCCCCCGCAGCGGCAGGATCGACGCGTCGACCCTGCACCGGCAGCTCGCGGAGATGGGCATCGAGCGCAACATCAAATCAATCCAGGTGCTCTTGAATCAGCTGAGCGAAGAGTTCCCCGACATCGAACGCGACACCACCAACAAGCCCTACGGCTACCGCTGGAAGCCGGGCTCGGTCGGCATCAGCCTGCCCACGCTCAGTGCCCAGGAAGCGCTCCTCCTCCGCCTCGCGCAACAGCAGCTCGTCCACCTGCTGCCCGCTGGCCTGCTGGGGTCGATGGATGGCTTCTTTTCCCGCGCCCGGGCTGTTCTCGGCCCCGGCACCAAGGCCACCCTAGAGCGAGAATGGCTGGACAAGGTACGGGTGGTCAGCACCACCCAGCCTCTGATTCCGCCGAAGATCGATCCCGAGGTCTTCGAAGAAACGAGCCGCGCCCTGTTCGGCAACCTGCTGCTTGATCTCGTCTACCGGAACGCGGACGGCGAGGAGACCACTACGCAGGTGAAACCCCTTGGCCTCGCCCAGATGGGGCCGCGCCTCTACCTCGTCTGCCGGTTCAGAAAGTACAAGGACAACCGGATCCTTGCGCTCCACCGGAGTAACCGTCCAGGCAACCCATCTTGCGACGGGGTGATCAGCCGATCTGGCCCCAGCGATGGGGTAATAGATCCTGGATGTCACGCGCCGGCTGTGTTGGCAGCCGCTCGAGGACGTCCTTCAAGTAGGCGTACGGATCATGCCCGTTGAGCTTGGCCGACTGGATGAGACTCATGATCGCCGCCGCCCGCTTCCCCGCGCGCAACGATCCGGCGAACAGCCAGTTCGAGCGCCCGAGGGCGATCGGACGGATCCGGTTCTCTACCCAGTTGTTGTCCGGCGGTAGCTCCCCGTCGTCGAGGTAACGAGTGAGCGCCGTCCAGCGCTTCAGGCTGTAGTCGATGGCCTTGGCGATGGCCGTGCCGTCCGGAACTTTCTGTCGATGCAGTACCAACCATTCGTGGAGCGCATCGGCGACCGGCTTCGCCTTCAGCTGCCGAATCCGTCGACGTTGATCGGCGCTGCACTCGCCGATCTCTCGCTCTACCTCGTAGAGCTTCGCGAACAGCTCCAGCGCTTCGAAGGCGATCTGGCTGCCGTGGTTGGCCCACAGCTCATGGAACTTGCGCCGTGCATGCGCCAGGCAGCCGACTTCGGTGACGCCGTTCTTCTCGAACAGCGCCTTGTATCCCGCATAGTCGTCGCAGACGAGCTTGCCTTTCCAGTTGCCCAGGAAAGCTCTGGCGTGGTGCCCGGCCCGGCCATCGGCGAAATCGTAGATGACCGCGCGCAGCGGATCGTACTGGCTCGTGCTGTAGCT
>JAIENF010000201.1 GCA_019751575.1 Burkholderiales bacterium | reverse complement strand
TGAACTGCTCGCCGGCCAGGTGCGGCATGCTTCCGGTGCTGGTCGAGGCAAAGGTGATCTGCCCGGGCCGCCGGCGCGCCAGCGCGACCAGTTCCTTCACGTTCACCGCGGGCAGCGCCGGGTGGGCGACCAGCAGTTCCGGCACCGACACCACGTGCGACACCGGCGCGAAGTCGACCAGCGTCTCGAACGGCATCTTCAACTGCAGGTGTTGCTGGATCACCAGTGCACCGGCACTGGACAGGTACAGCGAATGGCCGTCCGCCGGCGCACGCAGCACGAACTCGGCCGCGATCAGGCCGTTCGCGCCGGCGCGGTTGTCCACCAGCACCGGCTGTGCCCACTGCTTCGACAGCGGCTCGGCAAGGGTGCGCGCGAAGAAGTCCGCCGGCCCGCCGGGCGGGAATCCGATGACGATGCGCACCGGCCGCGACGGAAACTCCTGGGCGGTCGAGAAACCGGGCGCCGCAGCAAGCAACAGCGCGGCGGGCGGCAGCACTGCGCGGGCCAGCACCGCATGCAGGGGCGTGGATCGGCGGGTCGGGATCATCCTGTCTCCTGTGCGCGGGCTTGCCACGGTCTCTGCCGGGCGCCCTTCTCCTGTTTTGTGGGTATTCTCGGTCCGGACGGTACGCTTATTGCTCGAACCGATCCAGCGTCCATCCTCCGGAGTTCCGCGTGTCCCCTGCTTCCCCCCGCACTGCCCCGCTTCGCGCGCGCGAAGCGTGCCGCCCGGCCGCCATCGGCACCGCCGCTGCCGCCGTCCTGCTGCCGGCCGTCCTGATGGCCGTGCCGGCCGCACCCGCATCGGCGCAGGCCTGGCCGACGAGGCCGATCCGGCTGGTCGCGCCGTTCCCGCCGGCCGGTGCGGTCGACCTCGTCGGCCGCCCGATCGCCGCGCGGCTGCAGGAGACGCTGGGCCAGCAGATCCTGTTCGAGAATCGCCCGGGTGCCGGCGGCAACATCGGCGCCGAAATCGTCGCCAAGGCGCCGCCCGATGGCTACGTGCTGCTGATGGCCGCGGTCACCACGCACTCGATCAGCGCGACGCTGTTCCAGAAGCTCGGCTATGACCTCCAGAAGGACCTGGCGCCGATCTCCCTGGCCGCCAACTCGCCGCATGTGCTGATCGCGCACCCGTCGCTGCCGGTGAAGAACGTGCAGGACCTGATCGCCCTCGCGCGTTCGCGGCCGGGCCAGCTGAGCTGGGCCTCGCAGGGCAACGGCACGCTGTCGCACCTCGAACAGGAACTGATGCGCTCGATGGCGAAGATCGACGCGGTCCATGTCCCGTACAAGGGCAGCGCACCGGCGCTCGCCGACCTGTTCGGCGGCCAGGTCGTGCTGCTGTTCGACAGCGTGCCGGCGGTGCTGCACCACATCCGCAGCGGCAAGCTGCGCGCGCTCGCCGTGGCCACCTCGCGCCGGTCCAACGTGCTGCCCGACGTACCGACGGTGGCCGAGTCGGGCCTCAAGGGTTATGCCGCCGAAAACTGGTTCGGCATGATGGCCCCGGCCGGGGTCTCGAAAGAGATCATCACCCGCCTGAACGGCGAGATCGTGAAGGCCCTGGCCACCCCGGAACTCCGCAAGCGGCTGCTGGACATCGGCTTCGAGCCGCGATCGAGCACGCCGGACGAACTGCGCGCGATCATCGCCTCCGAGATCGCGTTGTGGGCGAAGGTGATCCGCGAGTCCGGCGCAAAGATCGAGTGAACATGGCCGCACTGCGCGAGGATTCGCTCGCCGCCGCTGCAGCGGTCGACGAGCGCCGGCTGTGCGACCGGCTGGACGCGATGGCGCGCATCGGCGCCATCCCCGGGCAGGGCGTGAACCGGCCTGCCCTGTCGCCGCAGGACATCGAGGCACGGGCCCTCCTCCTGAGCTGGGCGCGCGAGCTCGGCCTCGCGGCAAGCGTCGACTCGATCGGCAACCTGTTCCTGCGCCGCGAAGGACTCGATCCGTCGGCTGACCCGGTGATGACCGGCAGCCACATGGACAGCCAGCCCAAGGGGGGCCGGTTCGACGGCATCTACGGAGTGCTCGCCGGGCTCGAGGCACTTGAAGCAATGGCGGCGGCCGGGGTGCGCACGCGTGCACCGGTGGAGGTCGTGGCATGGACCAACGAGGAAGGCGGCCGATTCCCGCCGTGCACGATGGGCTCGATGGTGTTCGCCGGGGCCCGCACCGTGGAAGACTTCGCCGACGTGCGCGACAACGCCGGCATTCGTCTCGGCGATGCGCTGGCGCAGACGCTCGCCGCGACCCCGGATGCCATGCGCCGGCCGCCCGGTGGCCGCGTCGGTGCGTATGTCGAAGCCCATATCGAACAGGGCCCGGTGCTCGAATCGGCGGCGCTGCAGATCGGCGCGGTCACCGGCATCCAGGGCATGCGCTGGTTCAACGTGGAAGTGTCGGGCGAGAGCGCGCACGCCGGCACCGCACCGGTATCGCTGCGCCGCGATGCGCTGCGCCAGGCAGTGGCGATGATCGGTGCGCTGCGCGAGCTGACCGCCGACCCCGCCGATGTCACCCGCTTCACCGTCGGTCGCATGCTGGTCACGCCGAACTCGCCGAACTCGGTCCCCAGCCACGTGCTGTTCTCGGTCGACATCCGCCATCCCGACGCGGCGGCGATCGCCCGGCTGGGCGAGGCGGTCGAGCAGACCTGCCGCGCGCTGGCCGGGACGTGCGAGGTGACGGTCACGCCGACGCTGCACGACGACCCCACCGCCTTCGATCCGGCGATCGTCACGCTGGTCGAGGCGGCTTCGGGTGCCATCGGCCTGCCTTCGATGCGACTGCCGTCCGGTGCCAGCCATGACGCGATGTACATGAACCGCCTGTGCCCGACCGGCATGATCTTCGTGCCCTGCGAGCGCGGCATCAGCCACAACGAAGCCGAGAACGCGAAACCCGCGGACCTCGCGGCCGGCGCGCGCGTACTGGCCGCGACGCTGGCCGAACTGGCGAACCGATGAGCCGCCCTGCGCCGGTTCCCGGCCACGCGCCGGGCGGAACGCCGGCCGCGAAGGGTCAAGCCGTGGTCGGCATCGACATCGGTGGCACCTTCACCGACCTGGTGTGCGTGCTGGCCGATGGCACGCTCAGGCTCGCCAAGCTGCGCAGCACGCCGTCCAACCCGGCGCGCGCGGTGCTCGACGCGGTGAACCACCTGCGCGAGGCCTGGGGCGTCGACCCGGCGTCGATCGGCCGCTTCGTGCATGGCACGACGGTGGCGACCAACGCAGTGATCGAGCGCAAGGGTGCACGGATCGGCTTCATCGCCAGCGAGGGCTTCCGCGACCTGCTCGAGATCGGCCGCGGCAACCGGCGCGAGATCTACGACACCGTGCTCAAGCCGCAGGCGCCGGTGTTCCTCGCACCGCGCCACCTGCGCCGCGACGTACCGGCGCGCCTCGATGCACGCGGCAGCGTGGTGCAGCCCCTCGACGAGGCCGCGCTGCTGGCCGCGGTCGACGAACTGGTCGCGCTCGACGTGCGCGCGATCGCGATCGTGTTCCTGTTCTCCTTCCTCGACCCGGCACAGGAACGGCGCGCGCGCGAGCTGATCCTGCAGAAGCATCCGCAGCTCGCGGTGTCGCTGTCGTCCGAGGTGGACCCGGCGTTCCGTGAATACGAGCGCGCCTGCGTCACCGCGTTCGACGCCTACGTGAAGCCGGTTCTGGACCAGTACCTGTCCCGGATGGAGAAGGGACTCGCCGAGGCCGGCGTACCTGCCCGGCTGCAGATCATGCAGTCGCGCGGGGGCGTCAGTTCGGCCGGCGTCGCACGCGCGCAGCCGGTGCGGCTGTTCCTGTCCGGCCCGGCGGCCGGCGCGATCGGCGGGGCGATGACCGGCCGCGCGGTGGGTCGGCACGACCTGATCTCGGTGGACATCGGCGGCACCAGTTGCGACATTGCGCTGGCGGCCGATGGCGTCCCGCTGCTGCGTTCCGAAGGATCGATCGAAGGCCATCCGGTACGCGTGGCGATGGTCGACGTGAATGCGATCGGCGCCGGGGGCGGCAGCCTCGCCTGGCTCGATGGTGCCGGCACGCTGCGCGTCGGCCCGCATTCCGCGGGCGCAGACCCCGGGCCCGCCTGCTACGCGCGCGGCGGCACGGAACCCACGGTGACCGATGCCTCTCTCGCGCTGGGCTGGCTGGACCCGGCGAACTTCGCGGGCGGCACCGTCGCGCTCGATGTCGACTGCGCACGTGCGGCGATCCGTGAACGCATCGCGCTGCCGCTGGGGCTCGACATCGAACGTGCGGCGCTGGGCATCCACCGCGTGGTGAATGCACAGATGGCCGAGGGCATCCGCCTCGCCTCCATCCATCGCGGCATCGACCCGCGCGGCTTCAGCCTGGTCGCGCTCGGCGGCGGCGGCGGGCTGCACGCCTGCGCGCTGGCCGAAGAACTCGACATCGCCGAGGTACTGGTGCCGCGCCATCCCGGCGTGCTCTCGGCGATCGGCCTGCTGGCGGCGCCGGTCGAGCATGAGGCGCTGGTCGCCTGTGCACGGCCGATCGACGGTGCAGATGCAGCCGACATCCTCTCGCGGCTGGCGACGCTCGACGAAGCCTGCGCCGCGGCCATGCGCGAGGAAGGCCATGCCGCCGCGTACGGGCAGCACGCCGCCGCAGGCGAAGGCGCCCGCATGGCGATCCGCCACCTCGCCGATGTCTGCTTCATCGGCCAGTCGAGCCATGTCTCGGTGCCGCTCGCCTCCGGCGACCCGTCGACCATGCTGGCGCAGCTTTACGAGGATTTCCTGGCGGCACACGAGCGCATCTACGGCCACAGCTCGCGCGAGCCGGCACGCATCGTGAACCTGCGCAGCGTACACGGCATCGCGTCCGGCTACGCGCACGCGGCGGCCACCCTTCCCGGCCCGGCATCGGACGCAGGCGCGGCCCTGCCGGCACGCCGCCGCGCGATCTGGCTGCCCGGCGCCGCCGAGCCGGTCGAGGCACGGATCATCGACCGTGAAGGCCTCGCAGCCGGCGAGTGCTTCGACGGCCCGGCCCTGGTCGAGCAGGTCGACACCACCACCCTGGTGCCATCGGGCTGGACCGGCGAAGTCGCGCCCGGTGGCGAACTGGTCCTCACGAGGCGGCCGCGATGAGCCGGGTGACCGATCCCGTACTGCTGGAAGTCATCCGCTACCGGCTGGAGAGCATCGTCGAGGAGATGCAGTGGAGCCTGATCCGCGGCTCGTTCTCGCCGGTGGTGAAGGAAGCGCTCGATGCGTCGTGCAGCCTGTTCGATGCCGACGGCACGGTGATCGCGCAGTCGAGGTCCAACCCGAGCCACCTCGGGTCGCTGGTGTTCTCGGTGCGCAGCATCCTCGCGCAATACCCGGTGTCGTCGATGGAAGCCGGCGACGTGTTCATCATGAACGACCCCTACCTGGGCGGCACCCACCTGCCCGACATCGCACTGGTGATGCCGCTGGTGGTCGACGGGCGCGTGGTCGCGATGAGTGCATCGATGGCGCACCAGGTCGACGTCGGCGGCATCATGGCCGGCTCGGTGCCGACCCATGCGACCGAGATCTTCCACGAGGGGCTGCGGCTGCCCGCGCTGCGCCTCGCGCACCGCGGCGTGATCGACGACGGCCTGCTGCGGCTGATCCGGCAGAACGTGCGCATGCCCGACACGCTGCAGGGTGACCTCAATGCCCAGCTCGCGGCCGGCAAGATCGCGCTGCGCCGGCTGGCCGAGACCGGTGCGCGCTACGGCTGGCCGCAGCTCGGCGCACTGTTCACCGAGCTGCTCGACCGCTCGGAGGCGATGACCCGAAAGGCGCTGGCTGCCCTGCCCGCAGGCACTTACCACTATGTCGACTACCTCGACAACGACGGCATCGACCTCGACCGGCGCATCCGCATCGAGGTCGCGGTGACCCTCGACGGCCAGGGCAATGTCGCGTTCGACTTCCAGGGCACCAGCGCGCAGGTGCGAGGTCCGTTGAACATCGTGCCGTCCGGGGTTCACTCGGCCGCGTTCTATGGCGTGCGTGCGATCACCGATCCGGCGATCCCGACCAACGGCGGGTGCTTCCGCCCGGTCACCGTGAAGCTGCCGCCACGCAGCCTGGTCAACCCGGATGCACCGGCACCGGTGAACGGGCGCACGCCGGTGATGAAGCGCATCGCCTCGTGCATCGTCGGTGCGCTGGCCCAGGTGCTGCCCGAGCGTTTCCCGGCGGCGTCGGCAGCCTCGGTGCTGGTGCTGGCCTTCGGTGGCGAGTGGCCGAAGGACGCGCAGGCGGGCACGCACGCACCGTCGCGCCGCTTCGTGGTCACCGACCTGATCAACGGCGGCAGCGGCGCCGCGCTCGGCCATGACGGCATCGACGGCATCGCGACCGACATGACCAACGGCATGAGCCTCACCGCTGAAGTGCTCGAACTGGAAGCGCCGATCCGCCTGCTGCGTTGCGCGATCCGCGCCGACTCCGGTGGCACCGGCGCGTTCCGCGGCGGCTGCGGGCTGGAGCGCGAATACCTGGTGCTGCACGGACCGGTGTCGATCTCGCACCGGGGCGAAAGGCACTATGCAAGGGCGCCGGGCCTTGCCGGTGGCGGCGATGGCGCGCTGGCGACCTCGGAGATCCTGCGCGTGGACGGACGCATCGAGACCGTGCCGTCCAAGGGCATGCTGGTGCTGCAGGCCGGCGACCGGCTGCGCGTGTTCACGCCCGGCGGCGGCGGCTACGGGCCGGTCGCCGAACGCACCCCGGAGGCGATCGCCGAGGACCTGCGCAGCGGCAAGGTGACTGCAGGCATGGACTGAGCGGCCTGCCTGGCAGGGTGCCCTGTTGCCGACGTGGCGGCGCCTGACAGCGTAGCAACCGCTCCGCGCCCGCATGCTACGATCCTGCCCCCGTGGGTCGTTGCATCGCAGCACGCCCGCATCTGCGAGTCGAACATGTCGAACGTTTCTCCTGCAAGTCCTGCAGCCGCCGCCACGTCGAACAACGAAATGGCGGCGCTGACCGCCCTGACTGCAGTGTCGCCGCTCGACGGGCGCTATGCCGCAAAGCTGCGGCAGCTGCAGTCGCACTTCTCCGAGTACGCGCTGATCCGCTACCGCGTGCAGGTCGAAGTCGAGTGGCTGAAGGCGTTGGCAGCGGAGCCGCACTTCACGGAGGTCGACCCCTTCCCGCCGGAGGCCATCGCCGCCCTCGACGAAGCGGTGCGCACGTTCTCGGTCGCCGATGCCAAGGCGGTGAAGGACATCGAGGCGCGCACCAACCATGACGTGAAGGCGGTCGAATACTGGCTGTGCGACCGGTTCGCAGGCGTTCCGGCGATCGCGAAGGCTGCCGGGTTCATCCACTTCGCCTGCACCTCGGAGGACATCAACAACCTGTCCTACGCGCTGATGGTGCGCGGTGCGCGGGAAGACGTGATGCTGCCGATGCTGAACAAGCTCGGCTGCCGCCTGCGCGACCTCGCGCATGAACATGCCAGCCTGGCGATGCTCTCGCGCACCCACGGCCAGCCTGCATCGCCGACCACCATGGGCAAGGAGATGGCGAACTTCGCCTGGCGCCTGCGCACCGCCCGCGACCGGATCATCCACATCCGCATCACCGGCAAGATCAATGGCGCGGTGGGCAACTACAACGCGCACAAGGTCGCCTATCCCGATTTCGACTGGGAGAAGTTCGCGCACGATATCGTCGAACGGCTGGGCCTCGAGCTCAACCCCTACACCACGCAGATCGAGCCGCACGAACCAC
>JAIENF010000016.1 GCA_019751575.1 Burkholderiales bacterium | reverse complement strand
AGATCAAGTACCGGCAATCCCCGGACCGGCAGGAACGCGCCTTCGAGGCGCTGGCGAAGAGGGCGGCTGCGGTTCGCGCCGAGTTCCGCGAGCGCGCCGACGTGGACATCTGGTATGCGATCGTGCTCGCCAGCCACGCGGGGGCGAAGGGCGGCCTGGGCGCGCTGTCGCTCGCGAGCGAAGCGAAGGCCGTGCTGGAGCAGGCGATCGCACGCGACCCGAAGGCCCTCGAGGGCTCGGCGTATACCAGCCTCGGCTCGCTGTACTATCAGGTGCCGGGCTGGCCGATCGGCTTCGGCGACAAGGGCAAGGCGCGTGAACTCCTCGCGCGCGCGCTGGTGATCAACCCGCGCGGCATCGATCCTAACTTCTTCATGGGGGACTTCCTGTACCGCACGGGAGACTACGAAGGCGCGAGGCGCTCGCTGGACCTTGCGCTGCAGGCACCCGCGCGCCCGGCGCGGCCGCTGGCCGACGAGGGCCGCAGGCGCGAAGCGGAGGCGCTGCTCGCGCTGGTCAGGCAGAAGCTCAACTGAGGCCCGGATGATCGATGCGGCTGCTGCTGGTTGAGGACGACGAGTCGCTTGGCGCCGGGATCCGCGATGCGCTGGTGCGCAACCGCTACCTGGTCGAATGGCTGCGCGATGGTGCGCTCGGGCTCGAGGCGTTGCGCGGCGGCAGCTTCGACCTCGCCGTGCTAGACCTCGGCCTTCCGCGCCTGGACGGCATGGAAGTGCTGCGCCAGGCACGCGAGGCCGGCGTGCGCACCCCGGTGCTGGTGCTCAGCGCACGCGACACGACCCTGCAGCGCATCGGCGGGCTGGACGCTGGCGCCGACGACTACATGGTCAAGCCGTTCGACGTCGATGAACTGCTCGCGCGGCTGCGCGTGATCGAGCGGCGGCATCGAGGATCGGTCGACAACCGCGTCGGCCACGGCGAACTCGAGATCGACACGGCGGGGATGTCGGTACGGCTGCGCGGCCAGGCCGTGGCGCTGCAGCGGCGCGAGTTCCTGCTGCTGCGCAAGCTGCTCGACCATGTCGGGCAGGTGATGAGCCGGCAGCAGCTCGAGGAGTCCATCTACGGCTGGGACGGCGATGTCGAGAGCAATGCGCTGGAAGTGCATGTGCACAACCTGCGGCGCAAGCTCTACCCCGCGCTGATCCGCACGGTGCGTGGCGTCGGCTACGTGATCGATCCGCCACCGGAAGCCTCGCCTTGAGCACTGCGTCGTGAACACCGGGCCGGCCGAGGGCGGCCGTTCGATCCGCATGCTGCTGCTGGCCGGCACCACGCTGATCATGCTGGCGGTGATGGGCATCAGCGCCTTCCTGTCGTTCGCGGCGGGGCAGAAGGAGGCCGAGGAACTGTTCGATGCGCGGCTGGCGACGTCTGCACGGGTGATCGAAAGCCTGATCGCACGCTCCGTCGAATCCGCGACGATCGAGTCGCCACTGGTGATGGCACTCCCCGCGCCCCTGGCCGAGGATGGCCAGCACCGGGACGGCCCGACGGCGCTTGGCCATTACTATGAAACCCATATCGCCTACCAGGTCTGGCGGGCCGGGGAGGATGGCGTGCCCCGGCTGCTCGCACGGTCCAGCTCTGCGCCCCAGGAACCGATCTCCGCGCTCGAGCCGGGCTTCTCGGGCCGCGTGATCGACGGCCGGCTGTGGCGCGTGTTCGCCTTGTCGAGCGGAGCGGTATGGATCCTTGCAGGCGAGCGCGACGATGCACGGGCGGAACTCACCGCCGAGCTGGGCTGGGCGGTGACCGCACCGATGCTCGCCGGGCTGCTGCTGGTGCTGGCCGCCAGCGCGGTGCTGATCCGCTATGGCCTGTCGCCGCTGTCGGAACTCGCGCAGCGCATCCGCGCCCGTACCCCGCAGGCTTTCGGTCCGATCGCCCTGTCACGCGTGCCGGCCGAGGTCGCGCCGGTGCTGGCCGCGCTGAACGGCCTGCTCGAGCGCGTGCGGCAGACGCTCGACCGCGAGCGACGTTTCGTCGATACGGCCGCCCATGAACTGCGCACGCCGCTCGCCGCCCTTCGTCTGCATGCGCAGAACCTCCAGCGGGCGCGCGACGACGAAGAGCGTGCAGCGTCCCTTTCGCGCCTGCTCGAAGGCGTCGAGCGCAGCGCCCACCTGACCGAGCAGATGCTCGCGTTCAGCCGGGCCGGGCGGCCGCCGGGGGAACCGACGAGGGTGTCGTTGCGCGAGGTGGTGGCCGATGCGGCGCGCCAGCGGGAAGTCGCTGCCGGTACCACCGAGCACCGGCTCGAAGCCATGCTCGGCGAGGATCCTTGCGCGATGATGGCCGATGCGTCCGCGTTGTCCAGCATGGCCGGCAACCTGATCGACAACGCGCTGCGCTACTCGCCGCCCGGCAGTCTGGTGGCGATCACGCTGGAGCGAAGCCAGAACCAGGCGGTCCTGCGCGTGTCGGACCGGGGACCGGGCATCCCGGAGGCGATGCGCGAGCGCGTGTTCGAGCCGTACTACCGGATCCCGGGCGCCGCAGGGTCCGGCAGCGGCCTGGGCCTTTCGATCGTGCGGGAAGTCATCGACCGTATCGGCGGTGCCATTTCGATCGGCCCGGGGCCGGCGGGGGCTGGCACGACGGTGGAAGTCCGCTTCCCCCTCGCTTGAGGCCGCCCGCGGCACGGCTCCGCGGGGCGGGGCTGTTTCCGCTGGCAGGATTCGTGCATGCTGGAAGGCGCTGCTTCCTCCCCTGCCGAAAAGGAACCCCGATGGCCCGTTCTACAGACGCCCGAAGCCTCGAATCTCCCGTCGCAGCCGATGCGAAAGACAGTCAGGGGAAGGGTGGCCAGCCGGGCCGCAGGCGGGTGCTGGTCGCCGGACTGGGCGCGGCCGGCGGCGGACTGCTGCCTGCGCTGGCGCCATCCGCTGCGCTGGCCCAGCCCGCGTTCCCGGTCAAGCCGATCCGCCTGGTGATCCCGTTCGCAGCCGGTGGCGTGTCGGACATCGTCGGGCGTGCGCTGGGACAGAAGATGGGCGAACTGTTCGGGCAGCCGATCGTGATCGAGAACCGGGCCGGGGCCGGCGGCGCGGTCGGCAGCGAGTTCGTCGCGAACGCGAACCCGGATGGCTACACGCTGCTGCTGTCGAGCATCTCGACCATCGTGATCGGGCAGTTCCTCGTGAAGAAGCTGAACTACGACCCGGTCAATGGCCTGACTCCGATCGGCATCGTCACCTATGCGCCGAACGTGCTGGCGATCCACGGCGGATTGCCGTTCAAGTCGCTGGGTGAACTGCTGGCGTTCGCCAAGGCGAACCCGGGCAAGCTGAGCTACGGGTCGGCAGGCATCGGCAGCATCGGCCACCTGTCGGGCGAGCTGCTGCGCTCGGTCACCGGGTCCGAGATGGTGCACGTGCCGTACAAGACATCGGCCGCCGCCTATCCGGACGTGATCGGCGGCAATGTGTCGATGGTGTTCGACACGCTGCCGGCGGCGATCAACCACATCAAGGCCGGCAAGGTGCGTGCGCTGGCCGTCCTTTCGCCACGGCGCGCCGCGCTGATGCCCGAGGTGCCGACCTTCGCCGAGGCCGGGGTGCCCGAAGCCACGCTGAACTTCTGGTCCGGGCTGCATGCGCCCGCCAACCTGCCGCCGGCGCTGGTGTCGCGCCTGAGCGAGACCCTGAACAAGGCGCTCAATGCGCCCGACCTGCGCGAACGCCTGCTCCAGCTGGGGGCCGATGCATTCCCGGTAAGCCAGTCGGCCTTCATCGCGCAGATCAAGGAGGACGTGGCGAGGATCGCGAAGGTGGTGAAGGCGGCGGGGATCCAGCCCGAGTGACCGGTCCCACGCCCACGGCATAGGGGGCGGCGGGACGAGGGCGGGCACTGCTTGTGCGAGACGTGGTTCGTATCGAGCCCCGGCGCCCTGCGCGCGGGGGCTCCCTGCGGCGCGTGATGCCGGCGCGCCCAGCAATCCCACCGCCGAGGAGCCCTTGCCATGAACGTCGATCCAACCGCACACGGCCCCGAAACCCTGATCGGCCTTGGCCACCCGGGTCCTGCACGCTGGAGCACCGCGTCTTTCGGGATGGCAGCGGACGCCAGCCCGGACGACGATGCGTCGCTCGGCGAGCACCTCAGCCTGTGCCGGACCAGCAACGGACGCCTGTTCGGCCTGCAGTGCCGCGTCGAAGCCACGCATGCCTTCCTGTCCGGCCGTGTCGTGACCACGCTGGCCGCGGTCCTTCTGACGGCGGCCGTCGCGTTCATCGTGTCCTAGTGGATGTCCGAATCCGGATGGCCATGGCCACTGCCTGAGGCGGCAGGCGAACTGCACGGCATCCTGGACGCAGGACAGGAGCCGCTCCAACCGCCCATCCGCGCCGAGATCTTCGGGCAGCAGCGCTTCGCGCAGCACGGCCGGAGCCTGGGCGAGACGCATCGCGCGGCCCCGGCCAGCATGGGCGCAAAGGCATTCTTCCCGAGGATGCGCAGCAATATACGCGCGCTCCGTGCGGCGCACCGGTACATCGGCCAGCAGGCCGATGCCGGGTATGACGTGAGTCCGGCCGCGGAATGGCTGCTCGACAACTTCCACCTGATCGAAGCCCAGCTGAAGGCGATCCACGACGGGTTGCCGCGCCGCTACTTCCGCGCGCTGCCGGTGCTGCTCGACGAACCCCTCGCGGGCCTGCCGCGCGTCTATGGCGTCGCATGGGCCTACGTCGCGCATACCGACGGTGCGTTCGACGCTGACCTGCTGGCCGGCTTCCTTGCCGCGTACCAGGAAACCCGGCCGCTCGACCTGAGCGAGATGTGGGCGTTGCCGACGACGCTGCGCGTGGTGCTGATCGAGAACCTCCGGCGGCTCGCCGAGCGGCTGGCCGCGCACAAGGCGGCACGCGAGCTGGCGAACGTCTGCTGCGACCGGCTGCGCGAAACCGACGTGGTGGCGTTCGATGCGGTACTGCTGAGGCTGCGCGAGCGCGGCCTCGACCAGGTGTTCCTCGCGCAGGTCGCGCAGCGCCTGGCGGATCGCCGCGCTTCGGTGGGCATCGGTCACCCGGCCGCGATCGCCGGCTGGCTGGCCGGGCGCCTGCCCGATCCGGTCGCCGTGCAGTCGCAGCAGATCGCCGACCAGACCGCGGACAGCCTCAGCGTCAGCAATGCGGTGAACTCGCTGCGCGCGATCGGCGATGCCGACTGGCAGGGCATCGTCGCACGGTCCAGCCCGCTGATGCAGCTGATGCTGTCATCCCCGGTGTTCCAGGCCGAGCATGCAGTCACGCGCGACCGGACCCTGCATGCGATCGAGCGCCTCGCCCGCCGCAGCCGGCAGGGCGAACTCGCCGTCGCGCGCTGCCTGCTGCAGCACATGCAGGCAGATCCGGACCCGGGGGCCGCGGCTTCGGTGGCCGGATACTGGCTGGAAGGGCCTGGCCGCGCCGGGCTCTCGCGCGCGCTCGGCGCCCGCGGGGGTGCGGGCCGCCGGCGTACCGCGTGGATGGCTGCGCTCCGACTGCCGATGTACATCGGCACGATCGGCGCCGGCACGCTGGCGATCGTTGCGTTGCTGCTTGCGCGCGATGGCGGCGGGCTGGTGCAGGCGCTCGTCGCGGGCCACTGGCTGCAGACCGCCGCGCTGCTGCTGATGCTGTTCCCCGCTTCCGAGGCAGTGGTGGCCGTCGTCAATCGGCTGATCAGCGAGTCGATGAGGCCGGTATCGCTGCCTCGGCTGGCGCTGGCCGACGGCATTCCGGACACGCTGCGTACGCTGGTGGTGATCCCGGCGATGCTGACCGACACGGCATCGAACGCGCTACTGGCGCACCGGCTGCGGCTCCACTACCTGGCCAACCCGGAGTGCAACGCGCAGTTCGCATTGCTCACCGACTGGACCGATGCGGACCTCGCGGTGCGGCCGGACGATTCTATGCTGCTCGCCGATGCGGTCGCCGCCGTGCGCGAGCTCAACCGCATGCATCCATCGCAGGACGGCTGTGCGCGCTTCCTGCTGCTGCATCGGACGCGGCGCTACAGCCCGGGCGAGCGTCGCTGGATCGGCTGGGAGCGCAAGCGGGGAAAGCTGGAACAGTTGCTGCACCGGCTGGCGCAAGGCGGGACGCAGGACCACGCGGATCCGTTCATCGACCTCGGGCAGCTGTCGAGGACCGCGGGTGGAACGCGCTACGTGCTGACGCTGGACAGCGATACGAGCCTTCCGCCGGGGCGGCTGCGCGAGCTCGTGGGCGTGGCCGCGCACCCGGGCAACACGCCGCGCCTGTCCGCCGACGGGCGCAGGGTGGTAGCGGGCCACGCGATCCTCCAGCCGCGGGTGGTGACGCCGCTTTCGTCCCCGCGCGACGCCACGCTGTACCACTGGCTGTTCGCGGGCCAGGACGGGATCGATCCGTACAGCGCCGCGACCTCCGAGGTGTACCAGGACCTGTTCGGCGAGGGTACCTTCACCGGCAAGGGCCTGCTGGACGTGCACGCGGTCACGGCCGTGCTCGGCGGTCGGCTGCCCGAAGGACAGATCCTCAGCCACGACCTGCTGGAGGGCGCGATCGCACGCTGCGCCGCCGTGACCGACATCACCGTCATAGAGGACGCGCCATTCCATCCGGACGTGGCGGCCTCGCGCGTGCACCGATGGACCCGCGGTGACTGGCAGCTGCTGCCGATCCTGCTTCGGCCCGGCCGGTATCCGGTCGGCGCGGTCGGACGATGGAAGATGTTCGACAACCTGCGCCGGTCCCTGGTCGCGCCGATGTCGCTGCTGCTGGTCCTGCTCGCCCTGATGGACGCGACGGTATCGCCGTGGGTCGCGCTCGCGCTGGCGTGGGCGGCGTTCACGGCCGGACCCCTGATGGGCGCGCTGGCGGCGAACCTGCCGTCGCGCGACGACATCGCGTTTCGCCACTTCTACACGCATGCCCTGGTCGACCTCGGGCGTGCAACCAGTGGCGGACTCTGGCACATGGCGCAGCTGCTGCAGCACGCGATGCTGTCGCTGGATGCGATCGTGCGGGCGATCTATCGCACGCGGTTCAGTCGGCGCAACCTGCTGCAATGGACGACCGCGGCCGATGCCAAGGCGGCCGCTGCCGTCGGCTTCGGGGCGGTCCTGCGCCGGCATGCGGCAGAGCCGGTGGTGGCCGCCTTCGTGCTTGCTGCGCTGGCTGCCGCGGACACGCCGTGGCTCGGCCTGTCGGTGCTGGCATGCCTGGCCTGGGGGGCATCACCGGCCTGGACCTGGTGGGCGAGCAGGCGCCTCGCGTCAGGGCAGGCGCGCACGCTCGGGCCGGCGGAGACGGAGTACCTCGAGGGGGTTGCCCGGGATACGTGGCGACTGTTCGAGCGCTGCGTCGGCGCGGATGACAACCACCTGCCGCCGGACAACCTGCAGGTGCTCCCCCACGACATGGTCGCGCATCGCACGTCGCCCACGAACATCGGTCTCTACCTGCTCAGCGTGGCCTGCGCGCACCGGTTCGGCTGGATCGGCACGCAGGACCTGTTGTCGCGCTGCGAGGCCACGCTCGCGACGCTGGCCGGGCTGCAGCGGCACCGCGGCCACTTCATGAACTGGTACGACACGCAGCGGTGCGAGCCGCTGCTGCCGATGTACGTATCGACCGTGGACAGTGGAAACCTCTGCGGGCACCTGCTCGCGGTCGCCCAGGCATGCAGGGAGCGGGCGCTTTCCGGCCCTTCGGGCAGTGGGAGCGGGGGCGGCATCGGTGGCGCGTGCGTGGCCGGCGTCG
>JAIENF010000185.1 GCA_019751575.1 Burkholderiales bacterium | reverse complement strand
CGCTGGCGGCATCGCTGCGGCGCAGCGCCTCGATCGCCGCATCCAGCTCGCGCGCCTGCGCGCGGGCCTGCTGGTAGTCGCGCGCGATCGCCAGTACATGCGGATCGGCGAACGCATCCGCCGGTGCGCTTGCATTGCGCTCGAAGCCGATGCCCCAGCTGACCACGGTGCCCAGTGCGACCGCCACCAGCACGCCCGGCCACCGGGGCAGCCAGCGCCGGAATGCCCACATCACCGCCAGTGCGCCGGCGCCGATCGCCAGGCTCGGCAGGTGGGTTTCCGGCAGTTGCCTGAGCATCTGCCAGACGTCGCCGAGGAAGAAGTCGCTGCGTCCCAGCGGCAGCCCGAACAGCTTGTTCAGCTGCGACAGCCCGATGATGATGGCCGCGGCCGAGGTGAAGCCGAGGATCACCGGGTGCGACAGGAAGCTCACCACGTTGCCCATGCGGCACAGGGCGAGCACGAGCTGGATGATGCCCACCATGAAGGCGAGCAGGATCGCCAGCGCGACGAAGTTCTCGGACCCGAGCGTGGCCAGCGGGGCGAGTGCCGAGGCCGTGAGGATCGACGATACGGCGGCGGGGCCGTGCGCCAGCTGGTTCGATGAGCCCCAGAGTGCCGCGACGATCACCGGCAGGAACCCCGCGTACAGGCCGTAGTAGGCCGGCATGCCGGCGAGCTGGGCGTAGGCCATGGACTGCGGCACCAGGACCAGCGCCACGCTGATGCCGGCGATGATGTCGGCGCGCAGGGTCTTGCCCTGCATCGGCCACCAGCGCATGAACGGCAGCATCTGGTTCATCGCGGTGCCGCCCCTGCCGGCGGTGCGGGCGGGCACTGGTCGAACACGCGGGCCGTGCAGGCCGCGCAGGTCGCGGCATCCAGGCGGGAGAGGAGCGCCGCCAGCGCATCGGCCTTGCGCTCGAACAGATGCCCGGCCCCGAGGGTCGCCAGGGCACCGGAGCGGTCGAGCATCTCGACCACGGGCGGCTTCATCGCGGCGAGGTACAGCCCGCCACCGCCGGCGGCGAGCCGGATCGCCTCGGCCTCGATCAGGTGGGCACCGGCCATGTCCATCAGGTTTATGCCGTCGCCGAGCAGCAGCAGGTGCCGAGGCTGCCCCGGGTTCCCGGCGAGGTCGTGCAGCCGGTCGCGCACATGCTCTGCCGCACCATAGAAGAGCGAGCCATCGACCCGCAGGACGAGCAGTTGCGGACAGCCTGCCGGCGCAGGCGGCGTGCCGGCCAGGGGCGCCGGGACGAACCGGCGGTGGCCGGCCGCATCGGTGGACGGCACCATGGGCACCAGCGTCGGCCGGGACGTGCGGTTCAGGTAGAGCATCAGGGAAAGCATCACGCCCGCGAGGATACAGAACTCGAGGCTCACGAATACGCCGGACACGATCGTCAGGACGAGCACGGCCGCTTCGCTGCGGCTCGCCCGCATGATCTGCCGGATGGCTCGCACGTCGACCAGCCCCCAGGCGACGATCATCAGGATGGCCGCCATCGCGGCATACGGCAGGTAGGCCGCCAGCGGCGCCACTGCGAACAGGATCACCAGCAGGAACAGCGCCGAGGATGCCGCGGCCAGCGGCGTGCGTGCACCGGCATCGAAATTCACGCCGCTCCGGTTGAACGAGCCACTGGACGCATAGCTCGAGAAGAACGCGCCCGCCACGTTGGACATCCCCTGCCCGATGAATTCCTGGGTGCTGTCGATGCGCTGGCCGGAGCGTACCGCGATGCTGCGCGCGATCGAAACGGCCTCGGTCAGCGCCAGGATGGTGATGGCAAGCGCGATCGCGCCCGTCTCGCGGATCGCCGACGGCGACAGGTTGGGCATCGACAGCGGCGGCAGCGACGCGGGCAGTGCGCCGACGGTCGGGATGCGCGCGCTGCCGCTGGTCGCCGCCTCGATCGCGAGCGCGGCCAGCGCCCCCACCACCATCGCGATGATCATGTAGGGCCAGCGGGGCAGGTAGCGGCGAAGCACGATTGCGCTGGCCAGCGTGACCAGGCTGACCGTCGTCACCTGCATGTCGATCTCGCTGGCGCGCATGACGAGTGCGCCCCAGGTGTCGAAGAATCCCGCGCCGCGCGGGATCGAGAGGCCGAAGAAAGTGCTCAGCTGGGCATCGATGATCACCACTGCGGCGGCGGCCATGAAGCCGACGATCACCGTATGCGAGATGAAATTGACCAGGGTGCCCAGCCGGGCCAGCCCCATCGCGAGCTGCATTGCGCCGACCAGCAGCGTTACCGTGAGCGCCAGTTCGACATAGCGGGCGCTGCCCGGTTCGGCCAGCGGCGCAAGCGAGGCGAACAGCACGATCGAGATCGCGTTGGTCGGGCCGGAGACCAGGTGCCAGGAGGAGCCGAACAGTGCGGCGATCACGGCCGGTACCATCGCGCAATACAGGCCGTACTCGATCGGCATGCCGGCAAGCGCCGCGAAGGCCACGCACTGCGGCAGCACGATCACGGCACCGGTCAGGCCGGCGAGCAGGTCGGCCCGGGCAGTCTGGCGCGTCGTCCCCGGCAGCCAGCGCATGAACGGCAGCACGCGAAGCATGCTTCGGGGCAACCTGTTCGAATCGGTTAAAATCGGAGCCACGGTATCCGGAAGTCCCGACGGACGGTGGTTGGGCAATGGCGCTGAACGCGTTGCAAGGTACGGCAACGCGATGAGCGAGGGCAGCGCGGCCCGTACTGCATCCGTCCGTCATGGATTATCGGCCAAGCGGGGCAGCGCGGCAAACAAGCGCGGCAGATTGCCGGATCCACGGCCCTGCGCAGGCTGGACGCATGCCGGACACGTCGTGCCCGTCACGACCCCGCCCGTACCGTGCGCGGGCCGCCCGCCCGGGCGCAGTCTCGATTGACCGGGTACCCCCGATTCCATTACAGTCCGTGCCACTTTGCGGTGCGAGAAAGCAGTGTATCGATGAAGAATGCAGTCAGCGGTTTCATCGGCGTGGTGGCTATCCTGCTCGGTACGTCGACCGTCACGGTGTCCGCCCAGACCGTCAAGGGCGATCCGAAGATGGGCGCCCAGCGTGCCGCCATGTGCTCGGGTTGCCATGGCATCAGCGGCCTGCGCAACGCCTTCCCCGAGGTCTTCCATTTCCCGAAGATCGGCAACCAGCATCCCGAATACATCGTGGCGGCCCTGCAGGCCTACCGCAGCGGCGAGCGCAGCCATCCGACGATGCGGGCGATCGCGTCCTCGCTGACCGACCAGGCCATGGCGGACCTCGCCGCGTTCTACGGACAGGGCGGCCTGCGCCCGACGACCGCGGCCGGCAAATGAAGCAGACGACAATGACCCGACCCCTGATTCGATCCCTGGGTGGATCCGCGGCGCGCCTGGCGGTCTCCGCCGGCCTGCTGCTTTCCGTGTTCGCGGCGCCGGCCCTCGCGCAGAATGTCCAGCGCGGCGCGGAACTGTCCAAGCCCTGCGCCGCATGCCATGGCGCGGATGGCAACAGCATCGCCCCCACTTTCCCGCGGCTGGCCGGGCAGCACGAAGATTACCTGCTGCACTCGCTGCGCTCCTACCGGACCGGCGCGCGCAAGAACGCGATCATGGCGGCCCAGATCGCCAACCTCACCGAGCAGGATTTCCGCGACCTCGCCGCCTACTACGCGCGCATGAAGGGTTCGCTGACCGTCATCCGCAACTAGGCGGACGCGCGCCGGCGGACGCACGCCAGGTAGGCTTCCCCGTCGGGGGGAGCCTGGTCGCGCTGCGAACGCCACAAGGTCTCCGCGAGGCAGTCGATGACCGCGTGCTGCGCAGCCATCGGCTGCCCGAGCCGTGCCAGCAACTGGCGATACGCGGCGACGATGCCGGGCGGCTGGTCGATCGACAGCTGCTCGGCCAGCGCCAGGTGCAGGTGGAGGTGGAGGAACGGGTTCGACTCGCCTGCCTCGGGCAGGAAGTCGCGCCGGTCGGTCCCCGGCGCGGTCTGCAGCAGCAGGTGGTATTCGGGATGCGCGGCGATGATGTCCACGGTGGTCGCCTCGATCGGCGAAAGCGGCTCGCGCGCCTTGTGCTTGCGCCAGGCATCGGCAAGGAAGGTTCGCGCTTCGTCACGCGTCGGCTGGAACATGCTCATTCGCCGGCCACGGTCTTGGCGCGGTACTCGCACAGGTCGTTGATCAGGCAGTTCGGGCAATCGGGACGCAGCGCCTTGCACACGTAGCGGCCATGCAGGATCAGCCAGTGGTGTGCATGCTGGAGGTACTCCGGCGGCACGAACTTCAGCAGGCGCTGCTCGACCTGCAGCGGTGTCCTGCCCGGCGCCAGCGGGATCCGGTTGCCGAGGCGGAACAGGTGGGTATCGACCGCGATCGTGGGATGGCCGAATGCGATGTTGAGGATCACGTTGGCGGTCTTGCGACCGACCCCCGGCAGGCGCTCCAGGGCCTCGCGGTCGTCGGGCACTTCACCGCCGTGCTCCGCGACCAGGATCGCGCAGGTCTCCTCGACATGCTTCGCCTTCGAGCGGAACAGCCCGATGGTCCGGACATGGCGCTCGATGCCTTCCCGGCCCAGGGCGAGCATCTCGTGCGGGCCGGGTGCTTCGCGGAACAGGGTGGCGGTCGCGAGGTTCACGCTGCGGTCGGTGGCCTGCGCGGAAAGGATCACCGCGACCAGCAGCTGGAACGGCGTCTGCCAGTCGAGTTCACCCCTCGGGTGCGGGTTCGCCTGCGCGAACCGCTCGAAGATCGCGCGCCGCTTTGCCGGGTTCAATGCGCGGGGGACCGTGCCGCGCTCAGGCGGACTTGCGGTACTTGTCGAACACGACCGACTCGCGGAACAGCGATTCGATCTGCTCCCCCGAATAGCCGAGTTCGCCCAGCACGTCGGTGGTGTGCTGCCCGAGCCACGGTGCGGCGGAGCGGAACTGCTGCGGCGTGCGCGAGAACTTGACCGGGTAGCCGATGTTCTTCATCTTGCCGATGATCGGGTGTTCGACGTCGAAGAACATCTCGCGCGCCTTGATGTGCGGATCCTCGACCGTCTCGTCGAACGTGTAGACCGGCCCGCCGGGCACGGCAGCCTTGTCGAGCAGCGGCACCCAGTGCGAGGTCGGCTTCGTGGTCAGGACCTTCTCGATCTCGTCCTGCAGCGCGTCCACGTTCGCCAGCCGGCCCTGCAGGCCCTTGAAGCGTGCGTCCTCCAGCATGTCGGGACGGCCGAGCACGTCGTTGCAGAAGCTGGCCCACATCTTCTCGCTGTTCGCGCCGACCGTCACGTAGCCATCGGCGGTGCGGAACGCCTGGTAGGGCGCCGAGCGGCGGTGGCGCGTGCCGTTGGCCATCGCGACCTCGCCCGCGCCGAAGAACGCGGCCGACTCCCACATCATCCAGGCCAGGCCCGCATCGACCAGCGATGTCTCGAGGTACTGGCCTTCGCCGGTGCGCAGGCGGTGGATGTAGGCGGCGAGGATCGCGTACAGGGCGGTGATGCCGCCGGCCACGTCGTTCATCGCGATGCCGACCTTGGCAGGCCTGCCGCCCTGGTCGCCGGTCATGCGCATGATGCCGGTCATGCCCTGGGCGACGATGTCGTAGCCGCCCTTCTTCGCGTAAGGGCCGGTCTGGCCGAAGCCGGAGATCGAGGCGTAGATGATCTTCTCGTTGACCTTCTTCACCGACTCGTAGTCGACGCCCATGTGGAACTTCGCATCCGGGCGCATGTTCTCGAGGATCACGTCGGCGCCGGCGGCGAGCTTCATGAACACTTCCTTGCCGCGTGCGCTCTTCAGGTCGAGGCCTATGCTGCGCTTGTTCCGGTTGACCATCGCGAAGCAGTAGCTCTCGTCGTTGATCTTCGGCGAAAGCCTGCGCGACAGGTCGCCCTCCGGGAAGTTCTCGACCTTGAGCACCTCCGCGCCCATGTCCGACATGGTCATCGTGCAGAAAGGCCCTGCCAGCACGTTGGTCAGGTCGACCACTTTCACGCCATCGAGGGGAAGTGCCATCGTTGTCTGCTCCGCTTGCGGTCTGACGGACCGGGAGGCGGATTATAGCGGGGGGGCAGGCCGTCCCGCCGGCCCGCCGGCGAGGGCGGCGGTCAGAACCGCTCGCCGGGCGCAAGGTAGCGCCACTGGCCGACCGGCAGGTCGCCCAGCCGCACCCGGCCGATGCGTACCCGCTTCAGGCCTGTCACGCGGAGTCCGACCGCTTCGCACATCCGGCGGATCTGCCGCTTGCGCCCCTCCTGCAGCACGAAGCGGAGCTGGTCGTCGTTCTGCCAGCCCACCTGCGCCGGCTTCAGCGTCACGCCATCGAGGCTCAGGCCATGGTTCAGCAGCGCCATGCCTCCGGTGGACAGCGGGCCCTCGACCCGCACCAGGTATTCCTTCTCGACTTCGCTGTCGGCGCCGATCAGCTGGCGCGCGACGCGCCCGTCCTGGGTCAGCACCAGCAGGCCGGTGGAGTCGATGTCGAGCCTTCCCGCCGGGGCGAGGCCGCGCAGGTGCGCGGGTTCGAAACGCTGCGGTGCCTTGTCGCCGGCGAACCGGCTGGCCGCGCCCACCAGGACGACCGCCGGCTTGTAGCCGGCTTCAGCCTGCGCCGATACGTAACCGATCGGCTTGTTCAGCAATACCGTCACCCGTTCGTGCTGCTTCGCGGTGGCGGCGGGGGACAGCGTTATCTTCTGGTGCGGCAGGATGCGCGTGCCCAGCTCCTTCACCACCACGCCATCGACGCTGACCCACCCGCGCTCGATGTAGGCGTCGGCCTCGCGCCGGGAGCACAGTCCCTGCGCCGCCATCAGCTTGGAAACCCGTGTCTTCTCTTCCATCCCGGCGCGGCCCGTGGCTAGCGTATCGACAGGTCGACGCGGGCACCGGGGAGCTTCGCCCGGGCGGCAGTGCCATCGCCGGCGGCCTTGCCCTGTACCAGGAACACGCGCTCGGGCGACAGCGCGGCTTCCTTGACGAGGTAGGTCTCGACTGCGCGGGCACGCGCCGTGGCCAGTTCGCGCAGGTCGTCCGCCGTGACTGTGGTGTTGGTCAGCATCAGCGTTTCCATCTCGGGCACCGGCAGCTCGCGCAGCATGCCGACCGCGTTGCGCGGCTTCGGGAACTTCGCTTCCCGGTAGGCCGCACGCAGGAAGGTCTCGTACTCCTTGGGGTCGAGCTTCACCGCATCCAGCCCTGCCACCGCCTCGCCCCGGCGTGCGAGTTCGCGCGCCTTCTGCGCACGCACGGCAGACTCGAGCTGTACCCTGCGGACGCCTTCGCGATCGGCGACGGCGTCCGAGTTGCCGGCGAGTTCCAGCCGCAGCGATGGCCGGTCCGCGAGTGCCTTCCCGAGCGTGGCCAGGCGCTTGCGGGCAGGCTCTGACAGCGCGGCACGGCCCGGTTCGAACTCGACCACGGACAGTTCCTCCGCGCTGCCCCCGCCGAGCGAAGCGAGCAGGGTGAACGGCGCGGTGACCGCGCGCGTCATCAGGTTGACCACCACCTGCCAGATGATCGGCCCGATCCGGAACTGGGGATCGTCCAGCGTGCCGCTGATCGGCAGGTTGAGGTCGATCTCGCCGCGGCGGTTCTGCAGCAGGCGCACGGCGAAGAGGATCGGCAGCTTGACCACCGCAGGCCCTTCGATGCGTTCGGAGCTGAAGGTGAGCTGGTCCAGGAAGACGCGGTGTTCCGCATTGACCTTTCGTCCCTCGACCTTGTACGCGACGTTGAGCGTGAG
>JAIENF010000295.1 GCA_019751575.1 Burkholderiales bacterium | reverse complement strand
CAGGGGGGGCGGAGGGCGCTGCCGCGGGAGCAGGCGCTTCCGCAGGAGCAGGCGCACGTGTGGCTGCCGGCGCAGGGGCGGCTGCCGGCGCGGCGGGCGCCGAAGCCGGGGTCTCGTCTTCCACGGCCAGCATCAGCACCAGGGTGCCTTCGGACACCTTGTCCCCGACCTTCAGCTCGATCGATTTCACCGTGCCCGCAGCCGGGGCCGGCACTTCGATCGTGGCCTTGTCGGACTCGAGCGAGACCAGCGGATCTTCCTTCTCGACCCGCGTGCCGGCCGAGACCAGGATCTCGACCACCGGAACGTCCTTGAAGTCGCCGATGTCGGGGACTTTCACTTCCATCGTGTTTGCCATGCGCCTACACCGTCGTCGGATTCGGTTTGTTCACGTCGATCCCGTAGCGGTCGATCGCCTCGGTCACCTTCTCGATCGAGATCGTGCCCTCGTCGGCCAGGGCCTTGAGTGCCGCGACCGCCACGTAGTGCCGGTCGACCTCGAAGAAGCGGCGCAGGTTCTTCCGGGTGTCGGAACGCCCGTAGCCGTCGGTGCCGAGCACCACGTAGCGCCCGCGCACGTAGGGCCGGATCTGGTCGCCGAACGCGCGCATGTAGTCGGTCGCGGCGATCACCGGGCCGGCACGGTCCTTCAGGCATTTCTGCACGTGGGACTCGCGCGGCGTCTCGACCGGATGCAGCATGTTCCAGCGCTCGACGTCGATGCCGTCGCGGCGCAGCTCGTTGAAGCTGGTCGCGCTCCAGATGTCGGCCTTCACGCCGAAGTCCTTCTCGAGCAGGTCGGCCGCCGCGATCACCTCGCGCAGGATGGTGCCGCTGCCGAGCAGCTGCACCTTCGGCGCCTTGTCCTTCTTCGTGACCGCTGCTTCGCGGAACAGGTACATGCCCTTGAGGATGTCGGCCTCCATGCCCGCCGGCATCGCCGGATGGGCATAGTTCTCGTTCATCACGGTGATGTAGTAGTAGATGTCCTCGCCATCGGCGTACATCCGCTTGAGGCCGTCCTGGATGATCACCGCGAGCTCGTAGGCGAAGGTCGGGTCGTAGGTGATGCAGTTCGGGATGGTCGCCGCCATCAGGTGGCTGTGGCCGTCCTCGTGCTGCAGGCCCTCGCCGTTGAGCGTGGTTCGCCCGGCGGTGCCACCGAGCAGGAAGCCCTTGGCGCGCGAGTCGCCGGCCGCCCAGCACAGGTCGCCGACGCGCTGGAAGCCGAACATCGAATAGAAGATGAAGAACGGGATCATCGTGACGCCGTGCACGCTGTACGCGGTCGCCGCGGCGATCCACGAGGACATCGCACCCGCCTCGTTGATGCCCTCCTGCAGGATCTGGCCCTTCTTGTCTTCCTTGTAGAACATCAGCTGGTCGGCATCCTCGGGCTTGTACAGCTGCCCGACCGACGAGTAGATGCCCAGCTGGCGGAACATGCCTTCCATGCCGAAGGTGCGCGACTCGTCGGGCACGATCGGCACGATCAGCTTGCCGATCGCCTTGTCGCGCACCAGCGTGCCCAGGATGCGCACGAAGGCCATCGTGGTCGAGATCTCGCGGTCCTCGGTCGACTTCAGCACCGACTCGAAGGCCGACAGCGGCGGCACCTCGAGCGGCGCCGCATGGCGCCGGCGCTGCGGCACCGAGCCGCCCATCGCGGCGATGCGCGCGCGCAGGTACTTCATCTCCGCGCTGTCCTCGGCCGGCTTGTAGAGCGGTACCTCGTCCAGCTGGTCGTCCGGGATCGGGATGTTGAAGCGGTCGCGGAAGGCGCGGATCGACACCGTGCCCATCTTCTTCTGCTGGTGGGTGATGTTCTGGCCTTCGCCGGATTCGCCCATGCCGTAACCCTTGATGGTCTTGGCGAGGATCACCGTCGGCTGGCCCTTGTGCTCGGTGGCCGCCTTGTAGGCTGCGTACATCTTGTGCGGGTCATGGCCGCCGCGGTTCAGGCGCCAGATGTCCTCGTCGGACATCGTGGACACCATCTCGCGCAGCTCGGGGTACTTGCCGAAGAAATGCTCGCGCACGTAGGCACCGTCCTTCGACTTGAAGGTCTGGTACTCGCCGTCGACGCATTCCTCCATCCGCTTGAGCAGGAGGCCGGACTTGTCCTTCGCGAGCAGCGGATCCCAGTACGAGCCCCAGATCACCTTGATCACGTTCCAGCCGGTGCCGCGGAAGTCGGCCTCCAGCTCCTGGATGATCTTGCCGTTGCCGCGCACCGGGCCGTCGAGCCGCTGCAGGTTGCAGTTGATCACGAACACCAGGTTGTCGAGGCGTTCGCGGGCGGCGAGCGAGATCGCGCCGAGCGATTCCGGCTCGTCCATCTCGCCGTCGCCCATGTACGCGAACACCTTGCGGTTGGCGGTGTCGACGATGCCGCGGTCATGCAGGTACTTCATGAACCGCGCCTGGTAGATCGCCTGCAGCGGACCCAGGCCCATCGACACCGTGGGGAACTGCCAGAAGTCGGGCATCAGCCAGGGATGCGGGTACGACGACACGCCCTTGCCTTCGACCTCCTGCCGGAAGTTGTCCAGCTGGTCCTGCGTGATGCGGCCCTCGAGGAAGGCGCGCGCATAGACGCCCGGGGACGAATGTCCCTGGAAGAACACGAGGTCGCCGCCATGGGTCTCGGTGGGCGCATGGAAGAAGTGGTTGAAGCCGACGTCGTACAGCGTGGCAGCCGAGGCGAAGCTCGCGATGTGCCCGCCCAGCTCGGACGAATGCTTGTTCGCGCGGATCACCATCGCCATCGCGTTCCAGCGGATGATCGAGCGGATGCGGTGCTCGAGCTCATGGTCGCCGGGCGACTTCGCTTCCAGGTGCGACGGGATCGTGTTGATGTATGCAGTCTGTGCGCTGAACGGCAGGTAGCCGGAACTGCGCCGTGCGACGGCGACCAGTTTCTCGAGCAGGAAGTGTGCGCGTTCCGGGCCCTCGTTCTCGAGGACGCCCTTCAGCGCATCGACCCATTCCTGCGTCTCTGTGGGATCGGGGTCGGGCGTCGCGCCAGCATGCATGTCCGTCAAATCCATGGGGGTGACCTTGGGTGGAGGTTGAACTGTCGTTCTCGAGGACGAGGCCTTCGCGCGCTCGTGGCAGGCGTGGCACTGTTTCGATCGACGAACGAATCACTCGATCGCGAGCGAGTATAGCGCGCGGTTTTTCGCGATCCGGCCCCCGGACGGACGCTCCAGGAAACGATCTCGTGACCTGAGACGACTTGCTGCGACGCGCCATCGCGTCTTCCCACGGCAGCTCACGTTTCGTGCCGCGCCGCCGCAAAATTGCGGCCGATCCAGTCGGCCACGCGCCCGGCGACTTCCGATTCCCGGCCCCGGTAGAAATGATCGCAGCGATCGACGATGGAAACGGTGCAGGGGCCGGCCGACAGCCGGGCGAACGCTTCCGCGGGGTACAGGTCTGCCGGCTCGCTGTCGCCGCGCAGGTAAAGGCTGGCACAGGCGATCTCCGGCGCCAGGCCCAGCGTGTCCGGCAGGTTGTCCATGCGGTCGAGGAAGCTCTCGGCGCTCGATACGTACCACCATCCGGGCAGGTGCATCAGGTCGCGGCCGCGGCCCTCGTCGACCAGCCTGCGCGCGCTGGCAGCGACCGAATCGAGGTCGAGCCCGTCCAGCGCGCCGGCCGCTGCAGCGTGGCGGATCATCGCGCGGCCGCCGCACTGCGCCGACAGCAGCACCAGGCCGGGCGTCCGGGGGTGATCCGCGACATGGCGTACCGCCAGCATGCCGCCGTTGCTGTGGCCGATCACGATCGGATCAGGCAGGCCGCGCGCTTCGAGCCAGCGCGCGGCGATCCGGTTGTCCTCGATCGCTTCGTGTGTCATCTGCCAGGCAGCCCCTTCGGCCTGGCGCGAATCGCGGATGCTCATGATGTCGTGCCCGCGACGATTGAAGGCGAGGCAGGCATAGCCGAGCGCGGTCAGCACCGGCGGCAGGAACCGGGGTGCGCCCCACAGGAAGCTCATCCGGTTGCCGTGGAACAGCAGTACGCTGCCGATCGGGGGACGGTCTTCGGGCAGGTAGAAGGCGCCGTCGATGGGGGTGCTGCCCGTGGGCAGGGTGATCAGTTCCGTGCGCATCGCACATATACTCCTGAAATGAGAAACCAGCGCCCCGGGCCGTCGCCCGCGGCCAGACACGGAGGAAGCCAGGCCATGCGTTACAGCAGGAAAGGAAAACCGGTGCAGCGGGCGACGACACAAGCGAGGCCGCGCAAGTCCGCCGGTAGCGCAGGGGCATCGCTGGGTGCGGCATTGTGTGCGCTGTGCACGATGATTGCACCGGCTGCCGTGCTCGCGCAGTCCGAGTTTCCGGTGAAGCCGATCCGCATCCTGGTACCCCTGGCGCCAGGCGGCGGCAACGACGCCATCGCCCGCATGGTCGGCACGCGGCTTCAGGAGCGGCTGGGCCAGCCGATCCTGGTGGACAACCGTCCCGGCGCCGGCGGCGTGGTCGGCACCGAGATCGCGGCACGTGCCGCCCCGGATGGCTATACGATGATCGTGGTGAACAACTCGCACGTGATCATGGGCGACCTGTATTCGAAGCTGTCGTTCGATCCGATGCGCGACTTCACGCCGATATCGCTGGCGGCCTCCTCGCCGCTGATGGTGGTGGTCCATCCGTCGCTGCCGGTGAACAACATCACCGAGCTGCTCGCATGGACGCGGGCCAACCCCGGCAAGATGAACTACGGCACGTCGGGTGTCGGCAGCCCGCCGCATCTCGCCGGCGAACTGCTGTCCCAGATGGGCAAGGCCGACATGACGGCCATCGTGTTCAAGGGCATCGGCCCGGCGGTCGCGGCGGTGATGGGCAACGAGATCCCGATGACCCTGCCCAACCTGATCATCGGCATGCCGCAGGTCAAGGCCGGTCGCGTGCGTGCACTCGCCATCACCAGCCTCAAGCGCTCCGAGTCTGCGCCGGACCTGCCCACCGTGGCCGAATCCGGACTGCCCGGGTATGAAGCGGCGATCTGGTTCGGTTTCCTCGCCCCGCGCGGCGTGGCGGCGCCGATCGTCGATCGCCTGAACCGGGAGATCGTCAACGTGCTGCGGCTGCCTGAGGTGCGCCAGCAGATCGCCGGCATCGGTGCCGATCCGATCGCCAGCACGCCTGCGGAATTCGCAGCCGTGATGAAGTCCGACGCGGACCGGCTCGGGCGGCTGATCCGCGAACGGAACATCCGGGCCAACTAGCTGTGAAGCTTCAATAGGTTGTATCCGGTGTTCATCCGGGCTGGTTCTGAGAGACTGGAAATCGCCAAACCCCCAGTCGCCCAGGAGGCCAGCCGGATGAACAGCCATAAGAATGCCCGATTGACGTACGCCCGTCGCGTGGAGATGGTTCGACAGATGATCGAGTGGGGCTGTTCAGCTGGCCAGGCCGCGGGCGCGCACGGCGTGACGCCAGCGACCGCGCGCAAGTGGCTCGCGCGGTTCCTGTCCGGGGGCGAGGCCGCGCTGGCCGATGCTTCTTCGCGGCCGCAGTGTTCGCCACGTGCCATCGAGCCGGCCAAGGCGTTGCTGATCGTCGAGTTGCGTCGTCGTCGGATGATCCAGTCGCGTATCGCGCGCAGCGTGGGTGTCTCCGAGAGCACCGTGAGCCGCGTGCTGGCCCGCGCGGGGCTGTCCAAGCTCAGCGATCTGGAGCCCGTCGAGCCGGTGCAGCGCTACGAGCATGAGCAGCCGGGGGATCTGCTGCACATCGACACGAAGAAGCTCGGTCGTATCGTGCGCCCCAGTCATCGCGTGACGGGCAACCGGCGCGACTCGGTCGACGGCGCCGGCTGGGAGATGCTGTTCGTCGCGGTTGACGATCACGCCCGCATCGCCTTCACCGCCATCCACCCGGACGAACGAACGCCGCAGGCGGTGCAGTTCCTGAAGGCTGCCGTCGCCTACTACGCCAGCCTGGGCATCACCGTACGCCGGCTGCTCACCGACAACGGCTCTGCGTTCCGCTCTCACGAGTTCGCGCGGGCCTGCGAACAACTGGGCATCGTGCACAAGTTCACCCGAGCCTACCGCCCTCAGACCAACGGAAAGGCCGAGCGCTTCATCCAGTCCGCCCTGCGCGAATGGGCCTATGGATGGGTCTACCAGAACTCGGGCCACAGAACGGCTGCACTCGCCAGCTGGCAGCACCACTACAACTGGCATCGCCCCCATGCAGGCATCGGAGGCGTTGCTCCCATGTCCAGACTCAAACCGTCAGGAAGGAATAACCTCTTGACGCTTCACAACTAGCACGCAGGCATCGGCTGCGCAGGCCGCTGAGGGCGAGTCGCCTCAGCGGCCGTGGAAGACCGGCGGCCGCTTCTCGATGAATGCGCGCATGCCTTCCTTCTGGTCGGCGCTCGAGAAGGCGAGGCCGAACAGGTCGGACTCGATCGCGCAGGCCTGGGCGAGGTCGAGTGCCTGGCCCCGCTGCCAGGCCTGCTTGACCAGCCGCACGGCATAAGGTCCCTTGGCGGCCACCAGCGTCGCCATCTCGATGCCGCGCGCGAGCAGTGCGTCCGGCGCCACCTTTTCGTTCGCGAGGCCGATCGCGACGGCTTCGTCCGCCTTCACCTGGCGGCCGGTGAGCAGCAGTTCGAGTGCCTTGCCGGGCGCGATGCGCCGCGGCAGGCGTTGCGTGCCGCCGAAGCCGGGCGGGATGCCCAGGTTGACCTCGGGCTGGCCGAACACCGCGTTGTCGGCGGCAATGATCCAGTCGCAGGCCAGCGCGAGTTCGCAGCCCCCGCCCAGCGCATAGCCGTTGACCAGCGCGACCACCGGCATGGGCAGCGCCTCGATGTCGAGGAACAGCCGCGAGGCCCTTGACGAGAAGTCGCGCGCGGCCTCCGGGGACAGCGACTGCATCTCGGAGATGTCCGCGCCCGCGACGAAGGCCTTGGTGCCGGCGCCGGTGATCAGCAGCGCCCGCGCGGCGGCGTCGTGCGCAAGCCCCTGCACCACGCAGGCGAGTTCCCCGAGCGTCGTGCTGTCCAGCGCATTGAGCGCCCTCGGCCGGTCAAGGGTCAGCAGGTGAATGCCGGGCTCGGGCTGTTCGTGGCGGATGTTCTGGTAGAGGGGCGCGATGGTCATCGGTGGTTCCTGGCCTGTGCTGGCCTGTTCATTTCCCGGGATAGTCGAAGAACCCCCTGCCTGTCTTCCGGCCGAGATGGCCCGCGTCCACCATCTCGACCAGCAGCGGGCAGGGCCGGTACTTCGAGTCGTTGAATCCGTCGAGCAGCACCTGCATGATCGCCAGCACGGTGTCGATGCCGATCAGGTCGGCGAGTGCGAGCGGACCCATCGGGTGGCTCATGCCGAGCCGCATCACGGTGTCGATCTCTTCCGCCGTGGCCAGGCCCTCGTGCAGGCAGAACACCGCCTCGTTGATCATCGGGATCAGCACCCGGTTCGCGACGAAGCCGGGGCTGTTCTTCACGTCGACCGGGACCTTGCCCAGTGCGCGGGCGAGCGCTTCCACCGTGTCGCGCGTCTGCCGCGCCGTCTGCCGGGCGCTGATCACCTCGACCAGCTGCATCATCGGCACCGGGTTCATGAAGTGCATGCCGATCACGCGCCCGGGATGGTCGACCACGGCCGCGAGCCGGGTCAGCGAGATCGAAGAAGTGTTGCTGGCGAGGATGG
>JAIENF010000234.1 GCA_019751575.1 Burkholderiales bacterium | reverse complement strand
ACTTTAGCCCCAAGGACCCGGTAGCTCGATCTGCGGCCGGTCAGTGCTGGATCCCACCGAAAGTCACGAAGAGCCAGAAATTCTTGCACGTTAGGCGTGCGGGCGCAATAATGAAATGCAACGATCCACTCAGTGAAATCCCGCTGCTTGCAGCGACGAGGAAAAGCCATGACCAGTCCCGTGATCATCACTGTCGCCATCACCGGCGCGCTGCCCCGCAAGAAGGACAGCCCTGCCGTGCCGGTCACGCCGTCGGAGCAGATCGAGTCGACCCACGAGGCCTACGAGGCCGGTGCCTCGCTCGTCCACGTGCACGTGCGCAACCCGGACGAGAGCGCGAGCTCCGACCCGGATCTGTTTGCCCAGGTGCAGGAAGGCGTGCGCAAACACTGCCCGGGCATGATCATCCAGTTCTCCACCGGCGGGCGCGGGCGTGACCAGGCCGCCCGTGGCGCGATGCTGCACTTGCGGCCCGACATGGCCTCGCTCGCCACCGGCTCGGTCAACTTCCCGACCAACATCTACGAAAACGCGCCCGATTTCGTCGAGGGTCTGGCGCGCACGATGCTCGAGTACGACATCAAGCCCGAGATCGAGGTCTTCGATCTGGCCATGCTGTACAACGCGATCAATCTGCAGAAGAAGGGGCTGCTCAAAGGCCCGATGCACATCCAGTTCGTGCTGGGTATTGCCAACGCGCTGCCGGCACGGCGCAGCGTGTTCGACTTCCTTCGGGCCGAACTGGCCGCGCTTGCGCCCGATGCAAGCTGGGTCGCCGCCGGCACCGGTCGTTTCCAATGGGAGGTCAACCGCTGGTGCTTGGAAGCTGGCGGCCACTGCCGCACGGGGCTGGAGGACAACCTCAAGTTCGATGCGGACAGGCTGGCGGCGAGCAACGCCGAACTCGTCCGCAAGATCGCCGACGTCGCTGGCGAATACGGTCGCCACGTGGCGACCCCGGCGGAGGCCCGGCGCATCCTGCGGCTGCAAGAAGGTGCCCAGGTCTGACAGAGCGCGATCCGTCCGAGAGGCCCGACATCGCGCGGGCGGGGTGGGCGCCGGAATGAAGACGTGGTGTTTCCCGGGCGGGCAGACACCGGCGCCTTTGCCGGGCTGTAGCGGGCTGGCCCTCCCAACACCGCCCCCACGGCTTGTCCTTTCGGGCCGCGCCTGACCTTCATACAGAAGTTGCTTGGTCGCGTCCCCGCTGTGCGGGGGAGGGCTGTCGTGCTTCGCATCAAGCCCCGTGCGCGCCGTGTCACGCCGCTGCCGGGCTTCCATCCCTTGCGCTCAATAGCCGCCGCCACCGCGGGAACGAAATGGCCTGCTGCGCCTGCGGCGACGAAGGCGGCCCAACCGCAAGCGCGGTCTCACGACCCTCTTGACCAACGCGTCGTCCGTCAGTCCTTTTCGGGTGGCGCGAGTCCCGCCACGTCGCCCTCGCGCCTGACGAACTCCAGCCAGTCGTGCAGGTCGTCGCTGCTGGCTTCGAGCATCCGCAGTGGAAGCGATCGGTCGTTGGCCTTGGCCAGCATGTTGTGCAGGGCCAGGTAGGCCACGATCGAGTGGGACACGGTCGCGATCAGCTCGACTACCGCTGATTGCTTGGCCAGTGTCTTGTGGCGGCGTTGAGGGCTTCAGCGGTTGCGGTCGATCGGCGTCGCTGCATCGATTCACTGTGACTGGCCCGCAGCGGTCATCGGCCCGGCTCCGATCTCGCCAGCTCAATGAGCGCTCATGGTTGTGCAGCTGACATCGCGTCCGCCGAGGCGCGACGGGCAAGCCCAAACGACCGCTTGCCACATCGGCGAACTGGCACTTCCGACCCGTTGCGGTCCCGGTCGCACTGAGGACCACTCGTTGTCCCGCAACCTCGTGCCACGAAGTGGGCCTCCGAGGCTCCGAGCGCGAACGTCCGCGGGGCGGCACGCGCATACCCCCCTCGTGCGCGAACCAGGCGCGCCGCTCCGGCCACGGGCCCGCGGCACCTCGCCTTAGCGCAATGCCGACACGTCGAGCCGCCGGTCGTTCGGCGGGATGAAAGACTCCAGGAAGTAAACCGGATTTCCCCGTCCGGCCGCAGCTGCGCTCTCCAACAGCAACCCGCGAGTGCCCACCTTCACGCCCATCGCCTTGCACCCAGCGGCATCGAACTGCACAAACGAGACGTGCTGCTCGACGTCGCTGATAGGCATCGAGACAGCTTCGCCGAGCAATTGCTTTAGATTCACGCCGTCGAGCGTGGCGAGCGGGCGGGCCGCGATGTCGGCGAATACGCGCGCATCGAAATAGAAGCGATTGAAGACGATGAACTCGCCGTTGACGCTCAACTGGCGATCGATGCGCACGATATCGGTGCCCTCTTCGGGGCGCAGCCATGCGGACCACGCACCGCTGCCGCTGGCGCGGGTGCGAGACAGCACCTTGGGGTAGAGAGGGAGGAACGCTGGTTCGCCCTCCGCGCTGCCGCGAAAGCGCAAGTGCAGTGGCGCGTCGATCCCACCGCCGCCTTCTGACACGTACGTGCCGCTTCCCTGACTGCGCACCACGATGCACCCGTCGGCGAGCTCGCGCAGCGCGCGCTGCACGGTGCCAAGGCTGTAGCCAGTGAGGCGCGTCAGGTCGATGTCGCTCGGCAGCCGAGCGCCGGGCTCCCAATGGCCTGCGTTGATCGCGCCGCGCAGCGCCTCGCGCAGCTGCACGTACTTCGGCAGTCCCTGCATCGCCCGCTTGCCATAGCGGCGCAGGAAGTCGTCAGCGGCGGGGCGGGGCATGTCGACAGTCATCGAATACGAATGCTAGCAAATGGCGTCGCTTGACTAGTCCTATATATAACTATAGCATTCTGTCCATTCACCGCCCGTTGAGGGCCTCACCGGAAGGACGCCCATGAACCCGAAGTCCCTGTTCTGCTCGCTCGTCGCCTCGTTCGCCACCATCGCGGCCGCGCCTGCGGCCGCGGAAACCAGCTGGCCCACCAAGCCTGTGATGATCCTTTTCGGCTTTCCCCCCGCAAGCGCGACGGACGTGATCGCGCGTGCCGTGGGCCAGAAGCTGCAAGAGAAGTGGGGGCAGCCCGTGATCATCGACAACCGCCCTGGCGCCGGCGGCAACCTCGGCAGCGGGCTGGCGGCGCGAGCACAGGCCGACGGCTACACCATCTTCTTCGGCACGGTCGCAAACGCGATCAGCGTGTCGCTCTACGCCAAGTTGAACTACGACTACCTCAAGGACTTCGCGCCGATCACGCTCGTGGCCACCACGCCGCTGGTACTCGTCGCGCCGCCTGACCTGCCGGCCAAGGACGTGAAGGGGCTCATCGCGTACGCCAAGGCGAACCCCGGCAAGCTGAACTTCGGCTCGGGCGGCGTCGGCACCTCGAACCACCTCGCGGGTGAACTGTTCAAGAGCGCCACCGCGACCGACCTGGTGCACGTGCCGTACAAGGGCACGCCGGCCGCGTACACCGACCTGATGAGCGGCAAGATCGATTTGATGTGGGACAACATCGTCGCGGCCACGCCGCACCTGAAGTCGGGCAAGCTCAAGGCCATCGCCGTGACCAGCGCGCAGCGCGCGCCGTCCCTGCCCGACGTACCGACGATGGCCGAGTCCGGCGTGCCGAAGTTCGAGGCTGTCTCGTGGATCGGCGCGCTGGTACCCGCTGGCACCCCGAAGGAGATTGTCAACAAGATCCACAGCGATCTGGTGACCGTGCTGCGCATGCCGGAGGTGAAGGACCAGCTCGCGCAATCGGGCGCGGTGGTCGTGGGCAACACGCCCGAGCAGTTTGCGTCCTGGAACCGCGACGAGATCGCCAAGTGGTCCAAGGCCGTGCAGCTATCGGGCGCCAAGGCGGACTGAAGCGGCGCACCGCACGCAAATCGAACTCTGCGCGCCCGCAGGAGCGCACCCCAGAGCCCACTTCACGAACCGAGGCGCCCCGGGCGCCACACGAGGCATTGGCATGTACACGAACCCCATACGAACCACGATCTCCGAGCCGGCACGCGAGATCCCTGTGCTCATGGACGCCGACGTCGTCGTCGTCGGCGGCGGCACCACCGGCCCCATCGCCGCGATTGCGGCCGCGCGCCGCGGCAAGAAGGTCGTGCTCATCGAGCGCTTCGGCTCGCTGGGCGGCATCCTCACACTCGGCCTGAACACGAAGCCATCGGGCTCGCTGCTCGGCGGCATCCCGCTCGAGATCTGGAACCTGGCGCGCTCGATCGGCGGCGCGGGCGACGACTACATGGCCACCACCAAGACCGGCGGCGTGAAGATCGCCTCGCCGACCGATCCGGAGGTCATGAAGATGCTGCTCACACGCCTGTGCGTCGAGGCCGGCGTGCAGATCCTCTTCGAGACCTTCGTCTCCAACCCGGTGGTTGAAAACGGCGCCGTGACCGGCGTCGTCATTGAGGGTAAGGGTGGCCGCCAGTTCGTCGGCGCGAAGGTGCTGATCGACTGCTCGGCTGACGCCGACATGGCCGCGAAGGCGAACGCGCCGTTCGTCATGGGTTCGGGCGAGAAGGAAGCGCGCATGCAGCCCGTGTCGATGTACTTCATCATGAAGAACGTCGACCTGGTGCGCCTGGCCGAGTGGGCACGCACCTGCGACGACGTGCCCGCGCGCGCCATCCCCGCAGACGAGGCCGGGCTCGCTTACGGCCTGTGGCTCACCGGTTTCAACGGCATGCTGCGCCGCTTCCAGGAGGAGACGGGCGTGCGTCTGCAGCGCGACAACATCACGCTGAAGACTGCCGACGGGCAGATGTACGTGAACGCCACGCGCGTCTTGGGCATCGATGTGTTCTCGCCGGAGCTGTTCACCGCCGCGATTCTCGAGTGTTATCGGCAGATCGAGGGGGTCGTGCGCTTCCTCCACGAGCGCGTCCCGGGCTTCGAATCCGCGCGGCTCGGCCAGGTGTCTCCGATCCTCGGCGTGCGCGAGACGCGCCACATCGTCGGCGAATACATGCTCACTGGCCCGGACTCGCGAGGCGAGACGCGCTTCGACGACAGCATCGCGGTGGACGCTTCGGCGCTCGACATCCACGACCCGAAGGGCGGCGACGTCGACTTCCAGAGCATGCCGCCGTACGAGATCCCGTACCGCTGCCTGGTGCCCCAGCGCGTCGAGCAGCTCCTCGTCGCGGGCCGCTGTATCTCGGCCGACCACGAGGCGCATGCACGCTCGCGAAACATGCCGGCCTGCATGTCTATCGGTCAGGCGGCGGGCGTCGCGGCGGCCATCGCAATCGACGAAGGCACCACGGTGCGCCGCGTGCCGGTCGCGAAAGTGCAGGCGGTGCTGCGCGAATGGCACATGCCGCTGCACCCCGAGGACATCGCGGCCTGACGGGTGGCATTGCGCATGGTCCGCACGGTCCAATACTGGTTCAGCACGGCGAGCCCGTGGGCGTGGCTCGGCAGCGCGCGCTTTGCGCAGCTCGTCGAGCGCACGCAGACGGCCGTGCTGGTGGAACCGATAGATCTCGGCGCGGTGTTCGCAGCAACGGGCGGCACGCCCTTCCCGAGCCGATCGCCGGCGCGGCAGAGCTATCGGCAGCTCGAGCTTGCGCGCTGGTCGCGGCGTCTAGGCGTGCCGATCCGCCTCCAGCCGGCACACTACCCTGTCGACCGCGAGCCTTCGAGCCGGCTTGTCATCGCCGCGCGCGAGTACGGGCTGGACGCTCTCGCACTCTCGCAGGCGGTGCTGCGCGCCATCTGGTCTGAGGACCGCGACATCGCCGACTGGGGCACGCTGCAGGACATCGCGCGCGATGCCGGCTTGGACGGCGCGGCGTTGATTGAGTCGGCGCGCGATCCGCACATCCATGAGCTGTACGTCCAGAATACACGGGCGGCGATCGCGGCGGGCGTATTCGGCTCGCCGACGTATGCCGTGGACGGCGAGCGGTTTTGGGGGCAGGACCGGCTGGACTTCTTGGAGGAACGGCTGGGCGGAGATCGGTAGCCCGGCAGCCATCCGACCATCAGACTGCTGCTTGAGGATGTCCCAGCCGAACTGATCTCCTCGGAGGAGCAGCACTGGCCGCGCGAAGCCCTGGAGGTTCCGGGAAAGCCCGCCAATGATCGGGGCCAAGGGTCTGGGGGTCGCCGGGCGTTCCGGAGCACGTGCCGTGCATGACGTCTCACCGAAGCACAGTAATGACATCGCGCGATCATCGAAGTGCACGCGCACGACGCTCAATACGACCACGTGCACGACCCGATGCCGGTCGGACCGCACTGCCATCGGCATCGGGACGAGCCGAGGCGGCATGCGCATGCCCATGTGCCGGATTCGCACTACACGCATGGACATTGAACGCCACGCATCTCTGCGCCGCAGTGATCACGGCGAGAGCCGAGCCGGCGCGGGTGCTGCGATGACGCTGCGCAAGTGTCCCGTGGTGGTGTTCGATCGCCCCACACCTCGCGAAGAAGACAGAGGGTTCCCAGCGAGCGGCAACGCCGGCCTCTCAAACAGGTACGGAACAGCTTGCCGCACCGCACTAGCGACCGGCATCGCGCTCGCCCTGCGCGCGCGCACCCCGCGACGGCTTCGACGTGTCGCCTCGCTGCTTGGCCGCCAGTACGCACAACTCCACGAAGGCCTCAGCCGCCGGCGACAACGACCTGGCCCTTGACGCCACCACGCAGATCGCCCGCCGGATCTCCGGCCCCGTGATCCGGCGATACGTCACCTGTCCGACCCGCACCAGCGGCAGCAGGGACAGCGGCAGCACGCCGACGCCCAGGCCGTTGGCGACGAACCCGATCACCGTGCTGGCGTGCTCCACCTCAAATGCCGGCTTGACCTCGCCGCCGTGCTCGATCAACGCCGCCTCCACCAGGTGCCGCACGCTGCTCGTGCTCTTCAGCGACACTAGCCGGTGCCCGTGCAGCTGCCGCCAAGTGACGGTGCGCCGGGCCGCCAGCGGATGGTCCGTCCGGCACAGCAGCACGAGGCTGTCCTCGAACAGCTCGCGGTGCGTCAGCTCGGCGTCGTCGATCCGTTCCGGCGCCAGCGCGAGGTCCACCTGCCCGGTGCGCACCATCTCGATCGCCACGTCGCTCAAGGCGTCGTGCACCTGCAGCGCGATGCGCGGATGCGCCGGCTCGAACTTCGAGATCACCTCGGGCAGGAACGCCGCCGCCAGCGATGGTGACGCGGCGATCGCGAGCCGCCCGCGCTTGCCCTCGACGAACTCGCGCACGCTCTCCAGCGCGGCGTCGAAGTCGTCGAACAGCCGCTCGACGACGTGCAGGAGCTCGCGCCCGACCGACGACAGCTGCACGCGCCGTGTCGTGCGGTCAAAGAGCTGCGCGTCGACCGCGTCCTCGAGCTTGCGGATCGCCGCGCTGAGCGCCGGCTGCGAAAGATGCACCCGCCGTGCCGCCTCGCTGAAGCTCAGCGCCCTGGCGACGGCGACGAAGGCCTCGAGCTGGCGCAGGGTGATGCGTGACTTCATGGTTCATGGCAAATTTATCGATGTAGATGATAAATGCATTCAACAAAGAGATTGGACGCATAGATCATCAGCGACCACCATTGATCCACGTCAAGACACCGCCCACCGGGACAAGCCCCATGACCGCCACCCTCGCCACCCGCCTCGACATCGTCGCCTCCGGCGACGCCCTCGGCGCCGACGTGATCGGCCTCGAC
>JAIENF010000577.1 GCA_019751575.1 Burkholderiales bacterium | reverse complement strand
TGGACGTCCCCGCCGGCCGATTCCGCGCGCTGCGCATCACCCGCGACCTCTGGCTCGGCGACATCGAGTTCCACCGCACCGAGACCCGGCGCACCGAGATCGACTGGTATTCGCCGGACGCCGGCGCCGTGGTGCGCGCCAGCGAGGACAGCGGGCACCAGGACCTGCTGATGGGGCGCGGCCGGTTCGGCGAGGCCACCACCCGGCGCGGCGACTGGCTGATCCGCGAACTGCAGGCCCCGGCAGGCGTCAAGCCGCCGATCAGCCCCGCGACGTCCAGGAGTCCTTCAGCGTCACCGCCCGGTTGAACGCCGGCCGGCCGGGCTTCGTGTCGCGCATGTCGGCGACGAAGTACCCGTGGCGTTCGAACTGGAAGCGTTGCTCGGGCGCCGCGTTGGCGAGACCGGGCTCGCATTGCGCGGTGATCACCGTCTTCGAATCCGGATTCAGGTCGAGCTTGTAGTCGCGATCGCCGGCGCCGGGATGCGGGACGGCGAACAGCCGGTCGTACAGCCGCACTTCCGCCGCCAGCGCATGGTCGACCGAGACCCAGTGGATGTTGCCCTTGACCTTGCGCGAATCCGCACCCGGCGTGCCGCTCCTGGTCTCGGGCAGGTACTCGCAGTGGACCGCGGTCACGGTTCCGTCCTCCGCCTTGTCCACGCCGGTACAGCGCACGACATAGCCGTAGCGCAGTCGGACCTCGGCACCCACCGACAGACGGAAGTAACCCTTCGGCGGATCTTCCGCGAAATCGTCGCGCTCGATCCAGAGTTCGCGCGTGAGCGGGAACTCGCGCCGCCCCATTTCGGGGTGGTGCGGATGCACGGGCGCCGTGCACAGTTCGACGCGGCCGGCCGGGAAGTTGTCGATCACGAGCTTGAGCGGCGACAGCACGGCGATCGCCCTCGGTGCCTTCGGTTCGAGGTCGTCGCGGATGGCCTGCTCGAGCACGCCCATGTCGATCCATGAATCGGCCTTCGACACGCCGATGCGCTCGCAGAACAGCTGCATGCCCTCCGGGGTGTAGCCGCGGCGACGCACGCCGACCAGGGTCGGCAGGCGGGGATCGTCCCATCCGTCCACGCAACCGCTCTCGACGAGGTCGATCAGCCGACGCTTGGAGAGGACCGCGTAGGTCAGGTTGAGCCGCGCGAACTCGTACTGATACGGCCGGTACGGGACCGGCAGGTTCTCGACGCACCAGTCGTAGAGCGGACGGTGGTCCTCGAACTCGAGCGTGCAGATCGAATGCGTGATGTGTTCGATCGCATCCGACAACGCGTGGGTGTAGTCATAGAGCGGGTAAATGCACCAGTCATCCCCGGTACGATGGTGCGTCTGGTGCCGTATCCGGTAGATCAGCGGATCGCGCAGGTTTATGTTCGGCGACCGCATGTCGAGCTTCAGGCGCACCACGTGCGCGCCATCGGGGAATTCGCCTGCCTTCATGCGCCGCAGCAGATCGAGGTTCTCGTCCGGCGTGCGGGTGCGGTGCGGGCTGTCACGGCCGGGCTCGGTCAGGGTGCCGCGGAACGCACGGATCTCGTCCGCGGACAGGCTGTCGACATAGGCATCGCCGCGGGTCACCAGCAGTTCAGCGTAGTCATAGAGCTGCTGGAAATAGTCCGATGCAAAATGCAGGTGCTCGCCCCAGTCGAACCCCAGCCAGCGCACGGACGACATGATCGATTCGACGTACTCGGTCTCTTCCTTCGCCGGATTGGTGTCGTCGAAACGCATGTGGCAGCGCCCGCCGAAATCGCGCGCGATGCCGAAGTTCAGGCAGATCGATTTCGCATGGCCGATGTGCAGGTAGCCGTTGGGCTCCGGCGGGAAGCGGGTGGTGACCTGGCCTCCATGGCGTCCGCTGCGCTGGTCATCCTCGATGATGCTGCGGATGAAGTTCGAGGGCGCGGACGGCGGGGCGGCAGGACTCGACGGCTTCGGGGGCTTCGACATTGGCGATTCGGCGATTGCGATGCCGCATTCTAGCGGAAGCGCCCGGCCACCACCGCGAAGCGCTCGCGCCGCAGCATCGAAAGCCGGGCTCCAGGCAGAACTCCCAGCGGCCGGCGCTGTCCAACCCTGGAGCGCAACCGGTCCCCGTGCAGGCACGCCCGATGCGAAAAAAAGCGCGATCGGAACGAACCGTCGTTCGATCCGTGGCTGGGCGCATGCATGCCGCCCGACCGCGACAGACGACCCCTGGAGGACAGATGCAAAGCTACCCCAACGACAGCCCTGAAGCGATGGCGCAGCTGCTCACCGCCCTGATGGCTGCTGACGACCGGATCGACGATGCCGAGGTGGAAGCCCTCGGCATGCTCGACGCCTATGCGCGCATCGGCATCACGCCACCCGCGTTCGCCGACGTGCTGCGCGACTACTTCACCGGCGTCGACGCGGCCGCCGGCATCGACCGGGTCGAGCGCATCGGCGAACGCATCACCGACAGCGGCACGCGCGTGACCCTGTGGGAGATGATGGTCGGCCTGGCCGGTGCCGACGCGGAAGTGAATTCGGCTGAGGCCGCCTTCCTGGAGCGCATCGCGGCGCTGTGGTGGAACGGCGTGGTGCCGCCGCGGCTGCCGGTGCCCGGCTCACGATCGGGTCAGGCGCTGCCGCAGTCCATCCTGCACCCGCACGCACAGGTCCGCATGCGCCACCCCTGGGCGATCGCACGCTGACGCGCAGGTCGTTGCCGCCGCAGCGGGTCGCGGACCGGGGCGCAGCCGCTTCACGCGGTCCACGGGCGACAGACGACACACGACACACGACGGACGACAGACGACAGACGAAAAAAAGCCGGGCAAGCCCGGCTTTTTCCTTGCTTCGGTGAAGCGATCAGACGGCCTGGATGTTCGCGGCCTGCTGACCCTTCTTGCCCGGCACGACGTCGAAGGAGACGCGCTGTCCGTCCTTCAGGGTCTTGAAGCCCGGCATGTTGATCGCGCTGAAATGCGCGAACAGATCTTCACCGCCACCGTCCGGGGTGATGAAGCCGAAGCCCTTCGACTCGTTGAACCACTTGACTACGCCCGTTGCCATAACTTGATTCCTTGAGAGCTATTTAAAAAGCGGGTAACCCGCAACCGCTGTTCACATCCCAAGGCACAACAGCCACCAACCTGCTGCAGGAGGCGGGTCCGGGTACCGGGCCACACCTGCTGAAGACGCAGAGATCGGATTGCAGACTTCGGACTTAGAGAGGAACAACAGTGTGCGATATACCGGGTAATCGTGCCATCGTCAACCGGTTTTTTCGCGTGCATCGTCGCCGCCCTCGCCCGCTGCCCCGTCGTTGACGTGCCCGTGCCTCAGAAACCGTCGTCGCGCCGACGGGCCGACCGCCAGCCGACGACCAACGAGAGCAGGACGAGCCCGAGGAACCAGAGCAGCGTCCAGCCCGGGATGGTCAGGCCCAGGAAGCGCCAGCCAGCCTCCGCGCACTCGCCCGAACCGCGCAGCACCAGCGAGAACACCTGCGAAAGCGGGAACTGCTCGAGCATGAACTCCAGGCCCGGGCCGCATTCGGGCACCCGGTCCTTGGGCAGGCTCTGCAACCACACGTGGCGCCCGGCCACCGAGGCACCCAGCGCACCGATCAGCGCCGCGAGCGTGCCGTACACGCGCAGGAACAGTCCCCTGGGGGCATGCAGCGCGGCCACCAGGAACACCGCGCCCATCGCGATCAGTGCGACCCGCTGCAGGATGCACAGCGGGCAGGGCTCTTCGTTCTGCGCGTACTGCAGGTAGAGCGCGAACGCGATCAGGCAGAAGCAGGCGAATGCCGCGATGCCGAAGGCGCGCCTCGGCGCCAGCCAGCGGTCTGCCCATCCCGCGCCCGGCGTGGTGAAGATCGCCCGGCCCCTGCGGTCATCCCAGTCGTTGCGCCCGTGCCTGCCGTTCATCGTTCTCGCTCAGACGTATGCGATCAGCCGGCCACAGCCGACGATCGAGATCCACAGAAACAGCGAAGCCGCCGCATGCAGCTTCGCACCTGCCGGCACCGCCCGCCCGGACGGTTCCACCGATTCCCAGCGTGCCCACCCGCGCCCGACGCCCAGGTGGAAGGCCGCCGCGTTGCCGGCAGCCAGCGCGAGCAGACCCACCTTGGCCACGAAGGCCGGGTTGCCGACCAGCGCCTGCGCATCGACCAGGAACATCAGGACCCCGCTCGGCACCACCACCAGCGCGGCCACCACCGACCACGGCAGGAGGTGGAGCCCCAGCGCCCGCACGCTCACCGGCGCCTCCCCGCGCGTGGACGTGAGCCCGAGCACGCGCAGGTCGAACAGGACGGCAGCGCCGGCCAGCACGATGAACCCGAGGATGTGCATGCCCTGCACCATCGGGTAGAGCCAGGTCGACTCGCGCAACAGTTCCATCAGGCTGCATGCCGGTGCCCTGCCCCGCTCACCGCAACTCGACCGGCTGGCCGCCCTGGAGCGTGATCCGCTCGGCCCGCATCTCCTGCGCGTCCTTGCGATGCGGATACCCGACCACCGTGGCGGTGACGCCGGCCTTCAGCGATGCGCGCGCGAGGCCGCGCGATTCCATCCGCGACGGTGGCGCGAGGATCACCCGCCAGACGCGGTCGCCCGACTTCAGGCGCACGAACCCGTGCGGATTGTCGTAGCCGGCGTCGAGGATCGACCCGGTGACGGTGAGCACGTTGCCGGCATCGTATTCGCTCCAGCCGTGGTGCGCGGATGCACTGGCCGCCAGCATCAGCAGCGCGGCACCGACCGCCAGCAGGGCCCCCCTTCGCGCCGGCGGCGCACCCGGGGGGAGTTGCATCGGAACGATCGGGTTCATGGCGTTGCACTCCTTCATGGAATCAGCAGGGTCGAACCGGTGGTGCGCCGCGCCTCCAGGTCGCGGTGGGCCCGCGCAGCGTCTGCCAGCGGATAGCGCTGCTGGATCTCGATCTTCACCTTGCCGGTGAGGACCGCATCGAACAGGTCCGCGGCACTGGCCAGCAGGTCTTCGCGGGTGGCGGTGTAGCTCATCAGCGTGGGCCGGGTGAAGAACAGCGAGCCGCGCGAAGCGAGGTCGCCGGTGTTCACCGGCGGGATCGGCCCCGATGCGTTGCCGAAGCTGACCATCATGCCCAGCGGCTGGAGGCAGTCGAGGGATGCGGGCCAGGTATCCTTGCCCACCGAATCGTAGACCACCGGCACGCCGCGCCCGCCGGTGATCTCCTTCACCCGCTCGACGAAGTTCTCGCGCGAGTACACGATGACATGGTCGCAGCCGTGCGCCTTCGCGAGCTTCGCCTTCTCGTCGGACCCGACCGTGCCGATCACCGTCGCGCCCAGCGCCTTCGCCCACTGGCAGGCGATGAGGCCGACACCGCCGGCCGCTGCGTGCCACAGGATGGTCTGGCCAGGCTTGACCGCATACGTGCGCTTGAGCAGGTATTGCGCGGTCATGCCCTGCAGCATCATCGCCGCGGCCTGGTCGAAGGCGATGCCGTCGGGCAGCTTCACGAGCTTCGCGGCCGGCATCACCCGGGCCTGCGCATAGGCACCGTTGGGCGTGCCCGCATAGGCGACACGGTCGCCCGGCGCAAGGTCGGTCACGTTCGCACCGACCGCCTCGACGACGCCGGCACCTTCCATGCCGAGGCCTCCAGGCAGCGGCTGCGGATACAGCCCGGTCCGGAAATAGACATCGATGTAATTGAGGCCGACCGCGTGGTGGCGCACGGTCGCCTCGCCCGGCCCGGGTGCCGGCAGCGGCACGTCTTCCCAGCACATCACTTCCGGTCCGCCATTGGCGTGGATGCGTATGGCCTTCGTCGTTCCAGTGCTCATCTGTGCCCCCCGATCGTTTTCCGCGCGGGCCGCCGCCGGCGGCTTCCCGGATGATAAGCGATGCATGGCGGCTTTCCGCCGGGAGGCAGTCCAGCGACGGCGGTGTATAGTCCGGCCGCGGTGGTCGTGCCGGCGAAGCCGGCGTGCCTGTCTCGGCGCCACCCTCCCGGCCTTACCGACATCCATGAGCGAACCCTACCGGGCGCGGCTGCTGGCGCGCATCGAAGAACTGGCCATCGAGCACGCAGACCTCGAACGCGCGCTCGAACGCCTGCTCGCCGAGGCGCTGGTCGACGAGATCCGCGTGCGCCGGATGAAGAAGCGCAAGCTGCTGCTGAAGGACCAGATTGCGCTGCTGCGGCGCGAACTCGATCCCGACGTCAGCGCCTGAACGGGCGAGCGATGGCTGCCCTGATCCCGGTCGCGCCTGGCGTCGGCCTCGACCCGGCCTGCATCGAGGTACGTTTCGTGCGCGCGTCCGGGCCGGGTGGCCAGAACGTCAACAAGGTATCGACGGCGGTCGAACTCAGCTGTGACCTGGCCAGGTCCGGGCTGTCCGCCGAAGTCATCACGCGCGCAGTCGCCCTCGCCGGCAGCCGCGCCACGCTCGACCTGCGCATCCTGATCAGCGCGCAGCGCTTCCGCACCCAGCAGATGAACCGCGACGACGCGATGGCGCGCCTGCTCGAACTGCTGGCCCGCGCCTGCGTTCGCCCGAAGCGGCGCATCGCCACCCGCCCGACCGCCGGCTCGCGCGAACGCCGCCTGAGCGACAAGAAGGCGCAAGGATCGATCAAGCGCAATCGCTCCGGCGGCCGCAGCAGCAACGACGACTGACCGACAGGCGCGGGACGCAGATCAGGGTTCGGGGTCGGACGGGGGCGGGATGCCGAGCGCGGGGCGCGGTGACGCGGGCTGCGCCAGCGCCGGCGGCGCGAGGCTGATCTCGCGCAGGCCGGTCTTCGGGGCTTCGAGCGCACCCGCGGTCGGCGTGGCATGCACCGTGTACAGCTGCGGCACTTCCCGGTTCACGTGCAGCTGGAAGATGTCGGGACGGTTGTAGTGACCGGCGAAGTCGTGGCGCAGCTTCATGTTGATGCCGGCCTCGAGGTTGCAGTCGGCGTAGAGGATGCCCTCCTCCGCACCCATCGGACCGGCGACGATCCGGCTGTAGGGCGACACGATGAGGCTGCCGCCGCAGCAGTCGGCGCTGCGCAGGAACTTCTCGCCCTCGGGCCCGACCTCGAGCTTGCGGATGGTGTCTTCGTCGACGGTACCGCAGGCCGAGATCACCCAGGCCTTGCTCATCTGCGCGAACGCCTGCGAATCGATCGCCACCCGGTTGCGCAGCGGATCGCCGCTGGTCGGGAAGTGGTTCGGCCAGCTCATCACGTGGATGCGCGTGTGCTCGGCCGTCAGCGCGAAGATGGCCAGCGGATTGGAGTTCTCGCCGCAGATCAGCCCGCTCACCGGCCCGAACTGCGTCTGCACCGCGCCGAAAGTATCGCCGAAGCCGCCGGTATGCACCAGCCGCTCGCCCACGGTCGGCATGATCTTCTGGTGCTTGCCCAGCAGCGTGCCATCGGGCCCGAACCAGACCTGGGTGTTGAACAGCGTCCCGAGCGTCTTCGGCAGCTTCTCGCAGACACCGATCACCACGTAGGCGCGCGCATCGGCTGCGGCCGCGGCCAATGCCGCGATCTCGGGGCCCGGGATCTCGACGGCGTTCTTGAACAACTCGACCGCGAACCGGTTGGCCAGCGTGCCGGTCGCCGGGTGGTGGTGGTACCAGATCGGATGCGCCGGGATGAAGCTCTCGGGGAATGCGATCAGCTGCGCGCCATTGG
>JAIENF010000433.1 GCA_019751575.1 Burkholderiales bacterium | reverse complement strand
ACCGAATGAGCCCGCCGGCGAGCGGCACGGATCGCATCCCGGTATTCCTGTTCGGCTGGCCGGGGCGCGGCAGCTTCAACGCAGCCGCTGCGGGCGCGGTGGAGCGACTGCAGGCGAGGCTGTCTTCCCGTGGCGTCAGGGTCGAAGCGCAGTGGCGGCAGGCGTTCGATGCGCCAAGCCGCATCGAGGCGATCGCGGCCGTGCTGGCGCAGGCACCGGCCCTGGTCATCGTGCATGGCGGGCAGGGCGACGAACCGGTCGCCAGCCTGGCGCCGCTGTACCCGTCGGTGGCATTCGCGGTCACGCAGGGCGCAGTCACGGGTCCCAACGTCGCCAGCTACGAAGTGCGCCAGGAGGAGTCCGCCTTCCTCGCGGGCGTGCTCGCGGCGCGCGCCACGCGCACCGGTACCGTCGCCCACCTCTCCGGCGAACGCGTGAGACCCGGCCTGCTCGGTCGCGCCGCCTTCGTCGCCGGCGTGCAGGCAGAGGCACCCGGCATGCCGGTGCTGACTGCGTTCTGCGGACACCAGCACGATCCTGCGCTGGCGCGGCGCTGGGCGAGCGCGATGTTCGAAGCCGGGGCGGACGTGCTGTTCACGATGCTCGATGGCGGCCGTCCCGGCGCGATCGATGCGTGCCGTGAACATGGCACCTGGCTGATCGGCAACGTCGAGGACTGGACGCAACGCGAACCCGAGGTGTGCATCGCGTCGGCGATCGCCGACAGTGGCTGGGGCGTGGAGCGTGCCGTCGAGGACTGGCTGGCCGGCCGGTTCCCGGCGGGGACGCATGTGCGCGTCGGCGTATCCGACCCGGACGTGGTGCGGCTCGCACTGGCGCCGCGGTTGCGGGGCGCGCATGCAGCCGCGATCGCCGCACGCACCGCTGCACTGGCCGCGGGTGGCTTCCTTTTCGCAGCCGACTACAATGGACCCGAATTCGCGCCGGGGCCGCAAGGCTGAATCGCCGCGCAGGTCCACGCCCTTCCAATCCGCCGTGCCAGGAGCTTCCGCATGAAACGTCGCCCGCAGTCCCGTCGCCCGATGGCCGATGCCGTCGGCCTGTCCACGCTGCCAGCGATGGCCCTGTGCCTCGTCGCCGGGGCCGCGCCCGCCATGGCAGCGGCGCCCTCCGTGGCCGGCAGCTACCCGAACCGGGCCATCCGCATGGTGGTGCCGTTCGCCCCGGGCGGCGCGACCGACATCCTCGCGCGCATCACCGGCGCGCGGCTGACCGAGGTGTGGGGGCAGACTGTCGTGATCGACAACCGCGCAGGCGCCGGCGGCACGATCGGTGCCGCGATCGCCGCGAAGTCGAATCCCGATGGCTACACGCTGGTGATGGGCACCAACGCCTCGCATGCGATCGCCCCCAGCCTCTACCCGAAGCTTCCGTATTCGCCGCTGAAGGATTTCGCGCCGGTGACGCTGGTGGCCAACGTGCCGCAGGCGTTGATGGTGCATCCTTCGCTGCCGGTGAAGGACGTGAAGGAACTGATCGCCTACGCCAAGGGTCGGCCGGGTGCGCTCAACTACAGTTCCGCCGGCACCGGTACCCCCGGGCACCTGGGGCTCGAGCTGTTCCAGATGATGAGCGGTACGAAGATGGTGCACGTGCCGTTCTCCGGCGGGGCGCCGGGGCTGGCCGCGCTGGTCGGCGGCCAGGTGCAGGTGATGGCGGACAACATGAACTCGGCGCTGCCGATGATCAAGGCGGGCAAGGTGCGCGTGATCGCCGTGACCACCGCGCAGCGCTCGGTCGCGCTGCCCGACACGACCACCGTGGCCGAACAGGCGCTGCCGGGCTTCGACTCAGGGTCCTGGTTCGGGCTGTTCGCGCCCGCCGGCACGCCCAGGGAAATCGTGTCGGCGCTCAACGCAGAGGTGGTGCGCATGCTGAAGGCGCCCGACGTGCGAGAGCGCATGCTGCAGCAGGGCGCCGAGCCGGCGCCGACCACGCCGGCGCAGTTCGAGCAGTTGATCCGCAACGACATCGCGCGCTGGGCCAAGGTGATCCAGGCTTCGGGCACCAGGTTGGACTGAACCTCCGGCAGGCGCGCGGGGCAGGGCGCTGCACGGCACGCGGCCGTGCCTCTGCTACGATCGCGCCTGTCCCAGCATGGAGAAGACAGGAATGGCGAAGAAGACAGCAACCGGTACCAGGAAGGCCGTCGCGAAGAAGGCTGCCGTGAAGAAGCAGGCTGGCGCGCGCAAGCTCGGCCCGAAGGGCATGACGTTCTGCACGCTTGCGGGCCGCGACGGCATGACCCTCGGGGTCCGGACCGACAAGGGGATCCTCGACGTGGCGAAGGCTGCGGCGCTATTCCGCGTCAAGGCACCGACCACGATCCACCAGGTGATGGAAGGCGCCGACTGCGCGCCGCTCGTCAAGCTGGTCGAGAAGGCAACGTCCGATGCACGCGGCAAGTCCGTGCTGCTCAGCGAGGCCAAGGCGAAGTTCGGCCCGGCCGTGCCCAACCCCGAGAAGATCATCTGCGTCGGCCTCAACTACCGGCAGCATGCCGCCGAGACCGGCAGCGCCATCCCGCCGGTGCCGTTGCTGTTCAACAAGTTCAACAACGCGCTGACCGGCCATCGCTCGACGGTGAAGCTGCCGAGCAAGGTCGACAAGCAGTTCGACTACGAAGTCGAGCTGGTGATCGTGATCGGCAAGACCGCGCGCGACGTCAGCGAAGCCGATGCGCTGAAGTACGTGTTCGGCTATGCGAACGGCAACGACCTGTCTGCGCGGGGCCTGCAGCGCGCGACCAGCCAGTTCATGCTGGGCAAGATCCCGGACGGCTTCGCGCCGCTCGGCCCCTGGGTGGTCAGCGCCGACCAGATCAAGGACCCGAACAACCTCGCCATCCAGACCTACGTGAACGGCAAGGTGCGCCAGGACCTGAACACCTCCGACATGATCTACGATTGCAGGACGATCATCAGCTACTGCTCGAGGCACCTGACGCTGAAGCCGGGAGACATCATCTATACCGGGACGCCGCAGGGCGTGATCCTCGGCTACCCGAAGGACAAGCAGAAGTGGTTGAAGGCCGGAGACCGCGTGAAGACGGTCGTGCAGCATCTGGGCGAGCTGGAAGTCACGCTGGCCTGACCTGCACCCGGACGCGCGCCGCAGGGGGCGCGTCCCGGGTGCATCGTGGACGCGGCGCGCCGCAGGGCCGCCGCATGACGGGAGGAGCGATCAATGAGCCTGACTGCCGAAGCACTGGGTAACGAATTCCGTGGCTACCTCGAAGCCGAACCGGGCCCGAAGGGGCGCGAGAAGGTCCGGGACCGCCTCAAGCAGGCGCTGACCGATGCCGAGTTCGTCGCGAAGTACCTGCGCGAGGACACGAAGGAACGCGAGGTCATCTACGAAGACCCGAAGCTGGGCTTCTGCATCCTCGCGCACCACTACCGCGGGCCCAAGGACAGCCCTCCGCACGACCATGGCCCGTCATGGGCCATCTACGGCCAGGCGAAGGGCGAGACGTTGATGAACGACTACCAGCTGCTCGAGGCCGCCACCGAGGACACGCCGGGCAAGGTGAAGAAGACCCGCAGCTATGCGCTGACCCCGGGCATCGCCCATGTGTACAACGAAGGCGACCTGCATTCGCCGCACCGGGCCGCATCGACGCACCTGATCCGCATCGAAGGCACCAACATGGAGAAGGTCCGGCGCCTGAAGTACCAGGCGGTCTGACCGGCTGCACCCGCGCCGGTGGCCGCAGCCACCGGCGTCCCTTCATCCGCGCCCGGTGCTGCCGAATCCGCCTGCGCCACGTTCGCTCTGCTCGAACGAATCGACCACGTCGAAGGCGACCTGCACCACCGGCACGACCACCAGCTGCGCGATGCGCTCCATCGGCTCCAGCGTGAACGGCGTGCCGCCCCGGTTCCACAGCGAGACGAACACCTGGCCCTGGTAGTCGGAGTCGATCAGGCCGACCAGGTTGCCGAGCACGATGCCGTGCTTGTGGCCGAGGCCCGAACGGGGCAGGACCATCGCTGCCAGGCCGGGATCGGCGAGGTGCATCGCGATGCCGGTGGGGACCAGTTCGGTCTGCCCCGGCTCGACCCGCATCGGTCGTTCGATGCAGGCGCGAAGGTCGAGGCCGGCCGAACCGGTGGTCGCGTATCCCGGCAACTGCGTGCGCAGCCGTTCGTCCAGGATGCGCAGGGCCACGGCGGGGCGTGCGGCAGGGGCAGGGGCGTCGTTCATCGGGGCTGGTACAGCTTCGAGATGTGGGCGATCAGCATGCGGGCCTGTTCGAGCTTCGGTGCGCGCGGCAGCGGATGCCGGCCCTCATCGTCGAACAGCACGAGTTCGTTGTCGTCCGCGCCGAACGCGGTCTGCACGAAGTTCGCGGCGAGCAGCGGCAGGTTCTTGCGCCGCCGCTTGGCCTCGGCGAATTCGTCGAGGTTCTCGCTCTCGGCGGCGAAGCCGACGCAGAACGGCGGATCGGCCAGCGCGCTGACGCTGGCCAGGATGTCCGGATTCGGCGCGAGCTCCAGGGTCAGGATGTGCGCATCCTTCTTGATCTTCTGGTCGCTCGGGTTGAGCACGTGGTAGTCGGCGACCGCGGCGACGCTGACGAAAATGTCGGCGTCGGGCACGAAGGCGTTCACCGTCGCCAGCATCTCCTGCGCGCTGGAGACCTGCGCGAAGCGTGCCACCGGCGGCGGGGCGAGCGACGTCGGGCCGCTCACGAGCGTCACTTCCGCCCCGGCTTCCCAGGCAGCGCGCGCGATCGCGTACCCCATCTTGCCCGAACTGAGATTGGTGATCGCACGCACCGCGTCGATGCGCTCGAAGGTCGGGCCGGCGGTGATCAGCACGCGCAGGCCGTTCAGCGTCTTCGGCGTGAACGCGCGCACCACGCGTTCGGCGATCTGCGCCGGTTCGATCATCCGGCCCATGCCGACCTCGCCGCAGGCCTGGTCGCCGGCGGCCGGCCCCCAGACCTCGATGCCGTCGTCGACCAGGCGCGCGATGTTGCGCCGGGTGGCCGGGTTCTCCCACATCTGGCGGTTCATCGCCGGTGCGACCGCGAGCGGGCATTCGCGCGCCAGGCACAGCGTCGACAGCAGGTCGTCGCACAGGCCGTTCGCCAGCTTTGCGATGAAGTCGGCCGACGCCGGTGCGATCAGCACCATGCCCTTGTCCCGGGACAGCTCGATGTGGGCCATGTTGTTGGGCACACGGGCATCCCACGGGTCGCTCCAGACCGGCCTGCCGGATACGGCCTGAAGCGTGACCGGCGTGACGAACTGGCGTGCGGCCTCGGTCATCACGACGTCGACTTCGGTGCCCTGGCCGACCAGCAGGCGGACCAGTTCGGCGGTCTTGTAGGCGGCGATGCCACCGGTGATGCCGAGCAGCAGGCGGTCGACGCTGGGAGGGGTCATGGCCACGGGGACGGGAGAGGACGGCAGGGAGGGGAGTCGCGATGCGAGCGGCCCGGAAGCAGGGTGCCGTTTCGGCCGGGATCTTGTCGATCCCGCAGGCGCGAAGGATGGGCCGGCCGCCTAGTGTAGCGCGTCCCCCGCGCCGCTTCCGATGGCGGCGCGGAACCCCCCGCTCCGCACCCGATGGAATCGAGATGACTCCGATCAAGCAATGGCCGGCGGGCGAACGTCCGCGCGAGAAGCTGCTGGCACGCGGCGCCGACGCGCTGTCCGACGCCGAACTGCTGGCGATCCTGCTGCGCCACGGTGTTCGCGGACTGACTGCGCTCGACCTCGCGCGCGACCTGATCAATCGCTTCGGCAGCATCGGCCGACTGATGATGGCCGACGAGCGAACGTTCTGCGGCGCGCCCGGGCTGGGTCCGGCGCGCTTCGTGGAGACGCAGGCGATGGTCGCGGTGGTGCGCCGGATGCTGCAGGAGACGCTGCGCACGTCCAGCGTCCTCGATTCGCCGCAGCAGGTGCGCGATTACCTGAAGCTGAGCCTGGCCGGGCGCGAGTACGAGGTCTTCGTCGCGGTGTTCCTGGATACCCAGCACCGGGTGCTGGTCGACAGCGAACTGTTCCGCGGCACGCTGTCCCAGACCAGCGTCTACCCGCGCGAGGTGGTGAAGGCGGCGCTCGCGTCGAACGCCGCGGCGGTGATCTTCGCGCACAACCATCCGTCGGGCATCGCCGAGCCGAGCCGTTCCGATGAACTGCTGACGCGGGCGCTGAAGGACGCGCTGGCCCTGGTCGACGTGCGCGTGCTCGATCATTTCGTGGTCGCGCGCGGCGGGGTGGTGTCGTTCGCCGAGCGGGGCTTGATCTGAGGCGGGCGGTGATCCGCTCGGCGTCGGGAGGCTTGCTGCCGGGTGGTCGGCCGTGCTATAAACACCGGCTTTCCATTCGACGCCAGAGAACCGGCGCGAGCACCCATTCGTACAACCGCTGTCCGTACGATCGGCCAGCGGTTCAACCGCTCGACAAATCAACAAGTCAACAAACCGCACCGAGGTCGTCATCATGTCACGCGTCTGTCAGGTCACCGGCAAGAAGCCGATCGGCGGGAACCACGTGTCCCACGCCAACAACAAGACCAAGCGCCGGTTTCTCCCGAACCTGCACTATCGCCGCTTCTGGGTCGAGAGCCAGAACCGCTGGGTCCGCCTGCGCGTCAGCGGTGCCGGCCTGCGCACCATCGACAAGAACGGCATCGAGTCCGTGCTGGCAGACCTCGCCGCCCGCGGCGAAGTGATCTGATCCCGACCGGACGAACCAGGCACACCAGGAGACCTGACCATGCGTGACAAGATCAAGCTCGAATCCTCCGCGGGAACGGGCCACTTCTACACCACGACCAAGAACAAGCGCACCACGACCGAGAAGATCGAGATGAAGAAGTTCGATCCGGTCGCGCGCAAGCACGTGATGTACAAGGAAACGAAGCTGAAGTGATTGCCCCGGGCACCGGCTTCGCGTCCGTGCCCGCACTGGACATGCAGTGAGCAGACCCGAAGCGGTGGACACGGCCCCGGACGGCATGCGAGGCTGTCCCACCGTTTTTTCCTGAACGATCCCCGGAGACCCCCGCCATGGAACACGCCCTGCCCAGCCTGCCTTATGCGATGGACGCACTCGCCCCGCATATCTCGAAGGAAACCTTCGAGTACCACTATGGCAAGCACCACGCGGCCTACGTGACCAACCTGAACAACCTGATCAAGGGCACCGAGTTCGAGTCGCTCGGCCTCGAAGACATCATCCGCAAGTCCAGCGGTGGCGTGTTCAACAATTCGGCGCAGGTCTGGAACCACACGTTCTTCTGGAACTCGATGAAGCCCGCCGGTGGCGGTGCGCCGTCGGGTGCGCTCGCAGCCGCGATCGACAAGAAGTTCGGCTCGTACGACGGCTTCAAGGATGCCTTCACGAAGAGCGCGGTGGGCAACTTCGGCGCCGGCTGGACCTGGCTCGTGAAGAAGGCCGATGGTTCGGTGGATATCGTCAACACCAGCAACGCCGCCACGCCGCTGACCACTGGCGACAAGGCGCTGCTCACCATCGACGTGTGGGAGCATGCGTACTACATCGACTACCGCAATGCCCGGCCGAAGTTCGTGGGGACCTTCCTGAACAGCCTGGTCAACTGGTCGTTCGCCGAGAAGAACTTCGGCT